>CAZQJX010000106.1:0-8558 GCA_964592965.1 uncultured bacterium | reverse complement strand
TGCTCATCCATCCAGAAATTAATCACCTCTGGGCTGAGAAGGATATCAGAATTCTCTCGAGTAGCGGTCATAGATATTCCAAAAAGCACACCTTCTTCCCTGAGGTTTTCCATTGCCCTGAGAATCTTATCAAAAACCCCTTCCCCCCTGCGGGCATCTGTTTCCTTTTTCAACCCTTCCACACTTATTGCCGGAGTGACATTTCCCAGCTCCGCCAGCCTCTTTGCTATTTCTTTATTAATAAGGGTTCCGTTAGTGTACATAAGGAAGAATTGGTCTGAATGCTTCTCAAAGACATCGTAAATGGTTTTGCCATTGTCTTTATAAGCAAGAGGCTCTCCACCACTAATCACTGTAAAGAAGGAGCCCCAAAGCTGTTTCTTCTCGGTGAGTATGCGGTCAACCACATCATAGCTCAAAGTGATTTTTTTACTTGCTTCACTCGCCGCATAACATCCCTTGCACTTTAAATTGCAAACCTGGGTGGGACTAAGCGTGATAAAAAGCGGAACCGCATCACGAGTTGCCAAAAGCTCCCGCCTTTTATCCAATAGCTCAGGAACACCATTGAAAAATATCTCCAGAATCCGCATCAGACCGTGCCGACTCAACCTCCCCTCCTGATAGCCCCTCCAGATGCTCATTGCCAGATTCTCCAGCATAATAAGCCTTTCACGGTAAATCGCTGCCTTCCACTTGTCAGCCATAGAGCGCTTGAGCTCACTTTGAAAGAGCTTGAAAAGCATATTACCAATCACTTTGTTCTTAAGCGCCTGCTCTAAAACCCCCTTGCTGATAAGCTTGCTTACATCCTTTGCTTTAAGAATCCTCATTTTTCACTCCCTCCCTCGGGTTATTTTTGAATAAAAAATGACTATTTTGGTCTTTTAGTCATTTTCGGGTTAAAAAAATTATCCGCTCGGCTTTTTTTCTAATCCTTCAAAGAGAAGGGTGATAAGTAGCTCCGCATCCTTTTCTATCCGCTCACGATTCCCTTCCAAATAGCTGGCTTCAAGCCCGCGCAAAGCCTGCTGAATTACACGGGCAGATTCTCCAAGTTCCTTTTCCGCCATTTTTAACTGGAAATTTCCTTCTTTTAAAATTTCCTCAATAAGCTCAGCTTCTATCTGTTCAAGTCGTTCAAGCTCCTTTTCCAAGCCAGCAATAAGCCTTTCCCTTTTTTCTGTAAGCACCTGCGCCAAAACCGGAGATTCCCGAAGCAGTTTTAACTTTTCCAAAATCGCCCTTTTTAGCTTGAGCTTGGGGCTGGTCTCTTTTTCTATCTTTTCTCTTAGTCTGTTAAAGAGTTTTTCTTCTTCCCTGCGGAATACTGAGCGAATAATCTCATCTTTGCTTTCAAAATAATTATAAATAGTTCCCTTTGCTAGTTTTGCCATTCGGGCAATTTCTTCCACTGCTGTTTTTTTAAAACCGAACCTGCTGAAAAGCTTTTGAGCGGATTCTAAAATCAGCTCTTTGATTTTTGCTGGCTCTTCTTTTCTCCTTCCCATCACTAAATGACCAATTTTTTATTTTAGTCTAATTAAATTTGAGAAGTTTGTCAAGAGAAAAAAGATTAATTTTTAAAAAATTTCATTGCAAAGCGCTCGGGGCTTTTTTATAATCAAATTAAAAGGAGCGGGCTTGGTTTGAGTGGGCTTAAAGTTTTAATGCTCAGCTGGGAGTTCCCACCCAACATCAGCGGTGGGCTTGGTGTTGCCTGTTATGGTTTGAGCAGGGCACTTGCCAGGCAGGGAGCAAAAATTACTTTTGTTGTGCCTAGCCCTGTTCCTCGCTCTCCTAAATTTCTTCGCCTCATCTCCAGCCAGAGCATAGCAATTGAAAAGAGTGAATCCAGCCAGCAAAAAGAGCTGGATTTTGAGCAATTCCCAAGCGCATATTTTGACCCTGATGAGTATCAGCTCTGGCTACAAGAGGCTTATGATAGCGGTTATTCCAAAGTGCAAATTTATGGACCTGATTTGTTCAGCGAAATTGAAAGGTTTTCTAGAGCAGTGGCAGAGCTGGCAGAGCGGGAATATTTTGACATCATTCACTGTCATGACTGGCTGACCATTAAAGCAGGGATAGAGGCAAAGAAAAGGCTGGGATGTCCGCTGGTTTTTCACATTCATTCCATAGAATATGACCGCAACCCCACTCCCAATCCTAAGATTTGTGAGCTGGAAAGACAGGGAGTGGGATTTGCAGATGTGGTTATTTGTGTGAGCAATTATACCAAGCGCAGGGTGATGGAGTTTTATCAGGCGCCTGAGAGCAAGCTCAGGGTTATTTACAACGGCATAGAGCTTAAAACTTCCTCTCCACCTCTCAGGAGCAAAAAGAAGAGGAAGAGATTTCAGCAGATTATTTTTTTAGGAAGGCTTACTTGGCAAAAGGGTCCTGAGTATTTTATAGAGACCGCTCGGCTTATGCTTGAGAAGCGAAGGGATTTAAGGTTTATTTTTATTGGCTGGGGAGATTTGGTCTATCAGCTGGTTGAGCGAGTGGCTGAGCTTGGGCTGGGAAGTCATATTCTTTTTGCTGGGTTTCTGGAAGAAAGGGCGGTAAAGAAGCTGGTTTCTCGCTCAGACCTTTTTCTTCTCACCTCAGTAAGTGAGCCTTTTGGACTGGCGGTGCTTGAGGCGATTATTCAGGGAGTGCCTGCGGTGATTAGTGCGCAGAGCGGTGTTAGTGAGATTCTGGAGGCGGTTCCCAGAGCAAATTACTGGGAAAGTGAGCGCTATTGTGAATATGCTCTTGAGCTTTTAAGCTCACCAGAGCTTTGTCAAAAGCAGATTTTAAGCAGTTGGGAGAAGATAAAGGAATTTAGCTGGGAGCGGGCAGGAAGGCTTTGCCGGGAGCAATATCAAAAGCTTTTGGTTTAAGATGAAGTATATCTGCTTATATTTTCAGGTTCATCAGCCGCGCCGGCTTCGTCAGTATCAGGTTTTGGACATTTCCAGGAATCATCAATATTTTGATGATGAGCAGAATCGGGCGATTATCCAGCGGGTGGCTGAAAAATGCTACCTTCCCACCAATCAGCTCCTTTTGGAATTAATCAAAAAATTTGATGGAAGGTTTCGGCTGGCGTTTTCTATCTCAGGAATAACTTTAGAGCAGTTTGAGTGGTGGAAGGGAGAGGTCATTGATAGCTTTAAAAGGCTGATTAACACAGGTGCGGTTGAGATTCTGGCGGAGACATATTATCACTCGCTTTCTTCGGTTTATTCTCCAGAGGAATTTAAACAGCAGGTTGAGCTTGAGCTTAAGAAGCTGGAGGAGATTTTTGGTGTTCAGCCCAAAGTGTTTCGCAACACCGAGCTGATTTATTCTGACCAGCTGGCAGAGCTTGTTGATGGATTTGGCTTTTATGCTGTGCTTACTGAGGGAATTGAGTGGCTGGTTGGAAAGGAAGGAGCGGGAAAGGTTTACAGGGCAAGGTCAAATCCGAGCATAAAAATTCTTTTAAGGCACTGCCCGCTCAGCGATGATATAGCTTTTAGATTTTCCAGCCCTGACTGGGAGGAATTCCCGCTTACTGCTGAAAAATACGCTCGCTGGATTAGGGACTCATCGCTCAGGCTCATCAACATTTTTATTGATTATGAAACTTTTGGAGAGCATCAGTGGAGAGAGGCGGGTATTTTTGATTTCCTTTCCCAGCTCCCGAAGTTCATCTTGGAAGACAAAGAAATAGAGTTTATTACTCCCAGTCAGGCGGTGGAGATGATTGATGCTCTAGATGAGTTTTCTTCTCCCGGGTGGATGAGCTGGGCAGATACAGAAAAGGATTTATCTGCTTGGCTGGGAAATGACCTTCAGAGGAACGCTATGGATAAGCTTTATGAGCTTGAGCGGTTGGTTAAAGCAAGCGGTGATGATAAGCTGATTAAAGACTGGCGCTACCTGGGCACCAGCGACCATTTTTACTATATGTCAACCAAGTGGGGTTCGGATTTATCTGTGCATAAATATTTCAATCCTCATCAAAGTCCGTATTATGCTTACATAATTTATATGCGGATTTTAAATGACCTTTTAGAGCAGGCGCTCGCTCGCCTGGGAAAAAAGCTGATGAGCAGAAAAGAGCTTAAAACAATTTTTGAGCGCTGGTAAAATTTTCTCCCGCCACTGAATCTCTGTATAATATTCAAAATGTCAGCTGAGGAATATGGTTTAAAAAGAAGTCTTGGGCTTTTAAGTTTAATCTCCATAGAGGTTGGATTTACCATTGGTGCGGGAATTTTTGTCCTTACAGGATATGCCCTTTCTCTTGCTGGACCATCTCTTCCTTTTGCTTTTTTGCTGGCAGGAGTTTTGATTTTGCTTTTAATGCTATCTCTGGCAATGATTGGCTCTGCTCTTCCCTGTGTTGGCGGGACTTACAGGTATCCGAGCAGGCTTTTTTCTTCAGGCTGGGCTTTTATCGGAGCCTGGGGATATCTTTTGGGAATGATTTTCGGAACCTTCCCGCTTTATTCACTTCGGGCAGTGGAATATCTTTTTCAGGCTTTTTCATTAAACCCGCCTTATTATGTGGTTCAGCTGGCTTCTGCTTTGCTTTTAACTTTATTTTTTCTTTCCAACCTCAAAGGCATTGAGCTTGCCAGCAGTGTTCAAATAGCAATGGTGGTGGTTTTGCTCAGCGCACTGTTTTATTTTGTTTTTAGGGGGATAGTTAAAATAGAGCCTTCAAACTTCCACCCTCTTTTTCCCAAAGGATTTATAGGGCTTTTAGCAGGAAGTGCGGTTTTAACCCTGGCTTTGCTCGGCGCCAATGGAGTGATAGAGCTTGGTGCGGAGATAAAAAATCCTGCCAAGAACATTCCCACATCAATTATTATATCGGTTCTGCTGGTAGCTTTTATTTATGTTCTGGTGGCAGTGGTTTCCGTAGGAACCTGCCCCTGGCAGAGCTGTGCAGGAAAGCTTTTAAGCGCGCAGGCAAAGTTAATCCTTTCCAGCGCAGGGTATAGGTTTTTTCTTTTAGGCGGAGCTTTTCTGGCAATTACCACCTCTCTTAATGCCTGTTTTATGTGCGTGACAAAAAGTATGCTTGTTGTTAGTGATGACAGGCTCCTTCCACGCTGGCTCTGTGCGACCCATCCTCGCTATCATACTCCTCATCGGTTTTTGCTACTCATCTGGGTGGCGGGAATTATTGCTATCTTTTTTAAAGTTCCAGCAGGAACTTTTGAGATTTATGCCTCAGTGGGCGGGCTGATTATCTTTATCCCTCTTATGATTTCTATTTTACTTTTCCGAAAAAAGCTCCCATCGCAGTATAAGAATGCGCCCTTTAAACTAAAAGGGATTTTATTTTATCTTTGCCCAGGAGCTGGTGTGGTTCTGAGCATTTTAGCCATTATTATTTTATTCACCCAGCTTGAGCCGGGTTGGGCGTGGTTTTTTATCTTCTGGCTTTTAGCAGGTGCGGGAATTTATGTTCTGGAGCGTCAGCGGGCAAAAAATCTAGCTCAAGACCAGCTGGAGCAGAATATAAAGCGAGATTTAAAGGCTTGGTCGGAAATAAAGCCTGATTCTTTTTCACAGAGCTAAGCGGATTTTAACCAGCACCTTTAAAAACCAAAAATCTTTCCTCTTAAAACCTGACAGTTCCCATTCCCAGAGTTCTCAGCCATATTGCACCAGCAGAAAGAAGGATAAGGAGAAAGAGAAATGCATAATCTTTTGAGCTCAGCTTGTATTCTATCCAGTTTGTTCTTTTTCTTTTGGCGCTAAAGCCTTTGGTTTCTAGGGCAATGGATAACTGGTCAACTTTTCGCAGAGCTGAAAAAAGCACAGGGATAAAAACAGGCAGATAGCTTTTGAACCTTTTTATCATACCGCCTTCCATTTTTAATCCACGACAGAGCTGTGCCTGAATAATGGTCTGGGTGGCTTGGGAGAATATGGGAACGAGCCGAAAGCTGAGGCTAAGAGCAAAGCTTGCAGGAAAAGGTATTCCTAATTTCACCAGACCATAATAAACCTCTTCAATACGGGTGCTGGCAATGAAGATTAAACCCAAATAAAGCATAAGCCCGAGCCGAAGCGCCATTCCGCCCGCATAGAGCAAGCCCTGCTTTGTGATTTTTAAACTTCCCAGATGAAAAATCTCCTCTCCCCCTTTGGTAAAGATTGTCCAGAGGAAAAAGCTGGCAAAGATAATGGCAAGGAAAAGCCAGCGAAGCCTTAAAAGCAGTTTTAACGCTCCGCTCTGCCAGCTGACCAAAAGCGAAAAAGCCCCCAGAATGGCAATATAGCTCGGGTCATTAAAAGCAAGGTAGGGAACAAAAGCCAAGCCCAGACCAACTATCTTTACAGATGGATGAAGCCTGTGAAAAAACGATCCACGCTCCTGAAATAAAAACTGCGTCATCTTTGAGTATCCTTGCTCAATTTATCAAAAATATTTTGCCCAATATTTAAAACTTTCATTGCTGAGCTTCTGCCAGCCTTTTCATTTGCTGATTTCCAAAGCCTAAAGTTTTATTAATTTATTTAACAATCTTTTATAGGCATCAGCTCTGATTTTATTTATTTCTTTGTTTTAAAATTTTTTGAGCCTCATCTACAGAAAGGAAAGCAAAGCCCATTTTTATTCCCAGCTCGGTAATCTCGGGCGGTTTTAAATCAGCACGCTCCATAACATCTGATTTGACAAAAATCTCTCTGGGAGCTCCATCAGTGATTATCTCTCCTTCTGCCATAACCACTGCTCTTTTCGCATACTCTGCTACCAGCCAAATCGTATGAGTGATGATGATTATAGTTCTGCCTTCCTGATTGAGCCTTTTCAAAAGCTCCATCACTCTCACCTGTTCCTGATAGTCAAGCCCTGTGGTAGGCTCATCTAGAATTAAAACCTCAGGGTCTGCGCTCAGCACACTGGCAATTGCCAGCCTCTGCCTTTCTCCTTTGGTCAAAAGAAAAGGATTAGCATCTTCCTTTCCTGTCAGCCCGACCAAATCCAGCGCCCATTCCACCTGCCTGTTTATTTCCTGCTCTGTAAATCCATAATTGCGTGGTGCAAAGGCAACCTCATCATAAACTCGGCTGGAAAAAATCTGATGGTCTGGATTCTGAAAAACAAAGCCTATCTTCTGGCTGAGCCAAGTTATATCCCCTTTTTTAATTTCTCTGCCTTTATATTTAACCTGCCCTTTGGTGGGAAGAAAAAGCCCGTTTAAATGCTTGACCAAAGTGGTCTTGCCAGAGCCGTTCTGACCAACAATAGCGAGAAAATCTCCTTCATAAATCTCCAAATCAATTCCTTTCAAAGCATTTACCTGATTGGGATAAGTATGATATAAGGAGCTGATTTCAAACAGAGCTGAATTAGGCTTTATCTTTTCCTCTTGGCTGAGGATTTCTTTTGCTTTTTCATCATCAACGCAAAAGCCCTGCTCCTTTAAAATTTTGCTCGCCTGAGCTGTATCCATTGGCTTATAAGGAATGCCAAGATGATAAAAAAGCTCGCTTATTTGTGGTGGTTTTACTCCGTATTTTTTTAAAAGAAAAGGCTGGGAGAGGATTTCATCTCGCCCGCCCTCTGCCACAACCTCGCCTTTTTCCAGTATCACGATTCTGTTCATATTAAAAAGAGCCTCAGGCTCATGCTCAACAATTATGATGGTTTTGTTTTGCTCTTTGAATTTTTCAACCAGCTCCCAGATTTGTTCTTTACCCACTGGGTCAAGGTCGGTTGTGGCTTCATCAAAGATGAGTATTTGAGGCTCTAAAGCAAGCACACTGGCAATGGCAAGACGCTGTTTTTCTCCGCCAGATAAGGTTTCGGGCGCACGCTTTCGGAGTTTTTTTATTCCAACGGTTTCAAGGGCGCTTTCTATTCTTTTTGAAATTTCTTCTCTGCTTATGCCGAGATTTTCAGGTCCAAAAGCAATATCCAGCTCCGCTCTTGAGCAAAAGAGCTGGCTTTCAAAATCCTGAAGAACTATGCCCACTTTCTCAGCAAGCTGATAGGTTCGCAGACCAGAAATATCCTCTCCAAGAATCCTTACTTTTCCTGAAAATTCACCAGCAAAAAATTCAGGAATGATGCGGTTCAGGCAGAAAAGAAGACTGCTCTTTCCAGCTCCACTCCTTCCGCAAATTCCCACCGCCTCGCCAATGTTTTGAACATAATCAACCTGAGAGAGGGCAGGCTGGGTGGAACGAAGATATTTAAAGCTTATTTTCTGAGCCTCAATCGCATATTCCATCAATAAATTTTTACCTTTATTTGCTGATTTACTCAAATTAACTTTTTAAAAAGCCTTTCCTTGCTAAACTCAGAGCCATTTCGCTCTTGCAGATAAAATTTTAATTTTTGCCAGATAAAGCGTGATTAAAAATTTAAAAAATTTTTTTCTTTGCAATGACCGACCCTGTCATTGCCTTGTATTATCTTATTAATAGCCAGACTTATGTCTGGCTTTTTTATTTGAAAAAAGAAAGGAGGGAAAAGAAATGGCAAAAAGAAAAGGATTTTTGGAGCTGGCAGGAGAGCTGATTTACCTGTGGAGCGAGCGTGCCCGAATTCAGGAAGA
>CAZQJX010000105.1:5993-8635 GCA_964592965.1 uncultured bacterium | reverse complement strand
GAGGTAAACAAATGGACAGGTAAGGCTTCCGAACAGCGCCTGAACAAGTCGCACCCTGATTAAATCTCTTCCTGCTATTAAAACCAAAAGTGCGAGAAAATATGGATATAAAGGAGCTCGAAAGAAAACCCCTTTTCCCCAAAAATCTCCCTGTGCTACCTCTCCTGCCCATTGCCAGTGCCAGAGCATATCCATCTCTGGCGTGTGAAATAAGGGAGAGTTTTTAAGCTCAAGCCAGAGAAGAAAATGAATCAAAAACGAAAGCATATAAAGTCCAGCACCTATCAGAAAATCTTTTTTCTTAAAACTTCCAAGGACGGTTTTTGTGGGCAATGGTTTTTTAGCTTTCAGCTTGAGAATCTGAATTTGTGGGGAATTTATAGCCACAATGCTGGCATACCGTGCGGTGGTAATTAATTATATTTCCGCAATTAGGGCATTTTTTACCACGCTTTTTCTTTCTCCGAGATGAAGATGCTTCTATTTCTTTTGGCTCAGGCACATAAGGAAATTCATATCCGCAGTGCTGGCAAACTTTTCTTCTGTAATCAATAATATTTTTGCATTGCGGACAGCGTTTTCCCAGCCTTCGCCTTCCTGCGCTCCTTTGCTCTCGCTTTTCTTTAATTTTTATTCCCAGCTCTTTGCGGAGGTAGAAGATATAAAGCACTACTCCGATTAGCCAGAGAATAATTATTAAGGTATAAAACATCTGTTCAAAACTCATTACTTTTCCCCCCTTGCCTTGACCTCATTGGGTTTTTAAGCCTTTGGGGATATAAGTTTAACATTCGCAAAAGTTTAATATATTATCAAAGAAATGTCCAGCAAAATTTATTTACTTCCTGAAGCCCTAGTCAATAAGATTGCAGCAGGTGAAGTAATTGAACGACCTGCCAGCGTGGTCAAGGAGCTTTTGGAAAACTCCCTTGATGCAAATGCCAAAAAGATCATTATTGAGCTGGAAGCAGGTGGGAAAAAGCTAATCAGGGTTGTTGATGATGGTGAAGGTATGAGTGAAGATGATGCTTTGCTTGCCCTTGAAAGGCACGCAACCAGTAAAATCCGCACGGAAAAAGACCTTTTTTCTATCCGCACTTTGGGCTTTCGGGGAGAAGCTCTGCCCAGCATTTGTGCGGTTAGCAAAATGGAGCTTGCAACAAGGGAGAAAGGAGCAGAGCTGGGCGTAAAAATCAGGTGCGAGGCGGGAACAATCAAAGAGGTGAAAAAAACCGCAATGCCCCAAGGCACCCGAGTTGAGGTGAGAAATCTTTTTTACAATGTTCCTGCCAGAAGAAAATTTTTAAAAACCACAGAGACCGAGCTCGGTCATATTATTGAATTTACCACTCGTCTTGCTCTTTCCCATCCAGAGGTTGGTTTTGAGCTTTACCACAATCAGCATCTTCTTTTAAGAGCCAGTGTGAGCAAGGATTTCTTTCAGCGCTGCTGGGAGCTTTTAGGAGCTAAAATTGTCAAAAAACTTCTGCCTGTAGAAAAAGAATATCCTTTCTTTTTGGAAAAAGGAGATTTAAAAATCTTTGGCTTTATCTCTCCCCCAGAGCTTACTTTTTCTACCACCCGTCATCTTTATGTTTATATAAATCGTCGTTATGTGCGGGATAAACTTCTTACTCATTCTTTGCTGGAAGCGTATCGCAGTTTTATCCCCAAAAATCGCTATCCTGCGGTGGTGCTTTTTCTCAAGATGCCAGCAGAAGCAGTTGATGTTAATGTTCATCCCAGCAAAATGGAAGTTCGTTTTGGCGAGCCTGGGAAGATTTATCAGGCAATAAAAGATGTGCTTAAAGGCGGGCTCCGCTCAAGGCATTGGGACTTTTCGGCTCCCGGTTTAACCGAGCATCAAAAAGGTATTGAAGAGGCAATTAAAGATTTTTTTGCCAGCAGAAAAGAGAAACCTGCGCAAAAAAGTTTTTCTGCATCTGTATTCCTTCCCCAGGAACAAAAACTTTCTTTTCCTGCAAAACCGCCCAGGCAGAAGGAGCTGGCAGAGGTTGAAAAAGAAGCAGAGCAAAAGCCTGCTCAAATGGGTTTTCAATTTAATGAGTTAAAAGTTCTCGGACAGTTTCATTCTAATTATATTTTGCTGGAAGCACCAGAGGAGCTGATTATTCTTGACCAGCACGCTGTTCACGAGCGAATAAATTTTGAAAAGCTCAAAGCCCAGCTTGAAGCTGGCAATCCTGCTCGCCAGAATCTTCTTTTCTCTGAGGTGGTGGAACTCAACTGGGAGCAGGCTCAAAAAATCAGCGAAAATATGGAGCTTATTCAAAGGCTCGGCTTTGAAATTGAACCCTTTGGCGGAACCAGCTTTATTATAAAAGCCGCTCCAGCTATCCTCAAAGACACAGAGCTTTCTGCTCTTATCAATGACCTTGCTGATGAGCTTTTAGAGCTGGGAAAAACCAGCTCTATAGAAGAAAAAATCCATCATCTCCTTTCAGTTATTGCCTGCCATTCTTCTATTCGTGCAGGAAAAATTCTTTCTGAGCAGGAAATAAAGGCATTGCTAGAAGAAATGGACAAGGTGGGATTTGCTGGCACCTGCCCGCATGGAAGACCTGCTATCTGGAGAATATCTGTAAAAGAGCTGGAAAAGAAATTCTCAAGGTAGATTTAAA
>CAZQJX010000105.1:0-5893 GCA_964592965.1 uncultured bacterium | reverse complement strand
TTAAAAAACCCGCTCATCATAGCAGACCTCTTCCTGAGCACGCTCAAAATGACCAGAGATTTTCTCCCCACAATTCGGACAGGTTCCATCTGGCTTTATTTTTAATTTAATTACACCAAAGATTCTTCGCTCAATAAGAAGCTCTTTGCAGGAAGGGCAATAGGTGTTTTCTTTTTTATGCCCATGCACATTTCCCAGATAGACAAATTTTAATCCTTCTTCTTTTGCTATCTCCCAAGCTCTTTCCATAACTTCCAAGGAAGTTGCTGGCAAGTAGTTCCAGCGAAAAGCAGGGAAAAATCGGGTTAAATGCCAGGGAACATCATCGCCCAGCTCGCTTTTAATCCAGCGAGCCATTGCCTTTATTTCATCAAAAGAATCGTTTATGCCCGGAATTAAATTAGTGACCAGCTCCACCCAGATGTTTTGGCTTTTAGCTTTTTTTATGTTTTCAAGGATAATTTTGGGAGATGATATTCCTGCCAGCTTCTGATAGGTTTGAGGAAAAATCCCTTTTAAATCCACCCGATAGGCATCAACCACCTTGAAAAGCTCTTTTCTGGCAGGAGCAGATATAAAGCCATTGGTGACCAGATTAATCAATAAGCCCTTTTCCCGAGCAAACTCAGCCACATCAAGGATATATTCAATCCAGATGGTTGGCTCATTGTAGGTAAAAGATATGCCATCGCAACTATAGCTTTGAGCAAGCTCAGCAAGCTCTTTAGGCGAGATAAATCTTCCCATCGCTCCTTTTGCATCTTGATGGGCAAGGTCAAAATTCTGACAGCCCGGACAGCGAAAATTACAGCCAAAGGTTCCCACTGAAAGCCATCTTGAGCCGGGGTGAAAATGATACATTGGCTTTTTCTCTATGGCACTTATCAAAATAGCTCCCACTCTTCCGTAAACAAGGCTGTAAATACCATCTTGGCTTGAAATCCTTGCACCACAATACCCTATCTCACCTGTTTTTAGTTGGCAAGAGCGGGGACAGAGAAGGCATATAAATTTGCCATCTATCTCCTTCCAGAAGCGTGCCAGCTTTTTAAATTGCTCTTCGTTCATCTGGGCACAGGTGGAATTTGGCTAAGAAATAGCTCTGGCTGGTAATAAGCAAGCACAGATAAATAAGAGCAAACTCCTGTCCAAAGATGAGGTATGCTGGTGCGATTCTGAGCAATAGGCTCTTTTTCATCAGGTAATTTTATCCAGATGACAACCTCTCCATAACAATCAGTTCCTGGAACAGGAGCTTTCTTTATCAGGACATCAAGAGCCCTTTTGCAAAGAGGACGATATTCAGGCATTTTGAATGTCACAAGCTCAAAAATAAATAACTGCTCGCCAAGATAGGCAAAGCCCGGTCTTTGGGCGCTTATCTTTTGCTCTATTTCTTCTGCTAGCTTTTTAATAAGCGGTTGAGCCCGCTCATCATCATAGGTTTCAAAAACAGGAGCAGGAAAAAGCGACCATTGAAGACCACGCCAGCCACCTTTTTCCAAAGTCTTCTTTTCAGTTATTCTTCTCAAGATGCCTTTTCTTAGCGAGATTGCGGATTTTCTCCAGCGCTCAACCTTTTCCTTATCAACTCCCCATCTCTTTCCTATGGCTATAGCGCTGGCAAGACCTGCAAGAGTGGCGCTTGCTCCGTGAAGAGTTGCTCTTGGAACTGGATTATCATCTTCCATCACCCGTTTTGTCCAGCCTTTTTTCTCATTTACATATTTCACCAGCGCATCTGCGGACAGAACCAGCATCTCTTTAAATCTCTCCTCATACTGCTTTTGCTCATATTCAGGCAAAAATTGCTCGTGACGCCATAAATCCCATAGCAAAAGTGCGGTTTCATCAATTTCAACAGGAATGATTTTCAGCTTTCCCGGCGTGCCATCTGTGTTTATATTTGAATACCAATGACCTCTTGGTGAATAAATAAGGGGCTTAAAACCTAAAAGCCATACAATTGACCAATCCCAATTCTCTTTTCGCTGAGTTCGGCGATAAAACTCAAGGTGGCTGGTGGTGATTTCTGAAAAACCTGCTAAATCAAGAGCAAGGTCAAAAAATGCTCCATCACGAGGCCAGTCAAAATGATAAGCTGGCTGACGAGAAGGAGAGGCAACAATTGCTCCTGAATTTCTATCCCTTCCCACAAAAAGATTTAAAATTGACCTGCGAGCAACCCTTTTCTCAATTGGGTCTGCCTGAGCTGGAAGAAAAATCCTTTGAGAAATGCCCTGCCAGTGCCTGATATTTCTTTCTCGGAGTGCATCCGCTCCAATTATCCTTGCTCGCTGAATTATCTCAACCGCCTTTTGAGCAGAATCCGAAACAGAAATAAAAACCACTACTTTTGACTTTTTATGCCTAATCTCTTTACCCAGCCCTGCATCAACAAAGCCAATGTAATATCTGCTACTGCTTAATTTTCCATCTTGAGCATCTTTGCTTGCGGAAAGAGGAGCGGATTTTGATGCCCTTCTGCCACGAGTATCAGCTCCGATTTGAAACTGGTCTGGCTTTTCATCAAAACCAAGAGCAATAAAAATTCCGCCTTCAGGATAAAGCTCATCAATTTTTTGAGCGCTGAGCCTTTCATTCAGATGTAAAAGTAATTTCTTTTTATCCCGAAACTGGGGATAAAAATAAAGAATAACTCCAGGGTCTTCAAGATAAATACTGGCAAAGCCTGCTTTTTTACTATCTGGCTCTCCCCAGCCTGGGTCAAAGTCCATCTTGGGGTCAAAGGTTGCGTAATAGTAAAAAACCTGTGCAGATGAAGATGTAATCTGGAAATCCTGAACCAATAAATCACTATCCCAGTCCACCCACTGGCAGACTTTTAAATCTGCTTTGCTGCTGTTAAGATAAGTGCATAAAACCGAGCTGTCTTCTGGCTCATAAGCCCTTTTGCTTGTCCAGCTTTCATCTCCTATCCAGTTCAATGACTGGTCAGCAAAATAAATTCCTGCCCGAGCCCCCAGTCCCGGATATTTTTCATAAGGTCTTCCATACCTTGCCCAGTCCTTGCTGGGAGCATCCACTCCAAAGCGCATATCTTTTGGAAAAAGCGCACTTAAAAGCCCATAAGCTTTGGTTATATATCTGAGATGGTCATAATAAGATGGGCAGGGCCAGCGAAAATAAACCACTTCTGCCCAAGGGCTTATCCCAACAACCAGCCTTCCGTTGCTTAAAGCAGCAACTGCATTGGTCGCCCCTGTTGATGATTCTGAGGCAAAATCAGCCTTTAAAAGAGGGTCTTTAATTGCGCTCACCTCTGCTTTTATCACACCAGAGATGACCGAACCCAGCAATAATAAAATAGCAACAATCAGCCTTTTTAACATCTCTCCATCCCCCTTATAAACTTTTTTAAAAGTTTATAGCTCAAAAATCAGGCTAGCAAACAAAAAGCAAAACCTTTTTCTCTTGAAGGCAGGGTTTTTGCGTGTTAGGTTAATTAAGATGATAGAAGATAGAGCCAGAATAGAAAGTTTTTATCTTTCGCTTATTAAGCAGGGGCTGAGTTTAAAAACTGCTCGTCAGCACAAAGAAAACCTTTATTTTTTCTGGCGGGGATTTCTTATTCCTAGTCAAAAGCTGGGGCTGGTGGATGTTGACTTTGAGACCATTCAATATTTTCTCTTAAGCTTTTATCCAGATAAATTCAAAGCGAGCAAAAGCGAGCTTTTAAAAATTATCACCAGCTTGAGAAAATTTTACCGCTACCTCTTTGAGCAGGGAGAAATCTCAAGAAAAAGCTGGGAAGAAATAACAAATGCCCTTTCTCAAAAAGACCTCTACCTTTCTCAATTAAAAGGTAAAAACACCAGCAAGCCAGATGAGGAAATATACCCACAGGCAGGGTTCTGGATTGACCAAGGTCTTTACCTGCTTGTACACAACCTTCGCCATCCACGCATACGGATTGTGCTGGATTTTCAGCTTTTTCTTGATTATCTTTTGCATCATTCCCTTAAGCTCACTGCTTCCCGCTCTTATCTACCCCGTAACCACCTTCACCGTATTAACCAGATGTTTACTGAGCCAGAGCCACTTCCGCAAAATGCCACTCAGGACCAGAGCCAGCGAATTAGCATATTTTATCAACTGGCACGAGGTTTGGATTTATTTGTTATTGGAAGTTATGACCAGCTTTTAGCCACTCCACGAGCAGAGGCTTTCTTGGAGCTATCTCGTGATGAGCAACTTGTGGTTTTAATTGATGCTTTATGGAATCGGGTGCGCTGGAGCGAGCTTCAAAGATTTGGCGCAGATGGCTTTGCCAGCTGGGCACAAGAAAATCGTGGCGGATTCGCTGAGCTTTTAAGCCAACTTCCAGCCGATGTTCCCTATGAGCTCTCCTCATATTCCCACCAGAGCCGTTTGGGAAAAATCCTTTCTAATTTCTTTGTGCTTTATGATGTTGTGGAGAGCAGGATTATGTTTGCTCTTAAAGAAATGGGCATTTTGGACTATGAGCTTAAATATCCTAAAGATATTTATTCTCACCGCTGGCAAAGAGGAATTAAAAGCATCACAATGACTAGATTTGGAAAGAGAATAATGAAGTATCTGGCAAGAAAGGCTCAGCAGGAGCTGGGAGTGGATTCTCTTATAGATTTGATGGAAGAATGCCTTATTTACCTATAATTTCCAAGCACAGGCGTAGGCTTTACAAATCTTTTTAACTATGCTATTAAATTTCTAATATTAAAAGGAGGGGCGTTATGAAAAGGATAACTTCTAAAGCAGGCTTTTGGGCTGTGCTTTTTATATTCCTTGCTAGCTCATCTTGCCTATTCACAAGAATTGATGAGCAGTTAATAAAAAGAAGAGATTTTACAGAATTTGTTCCCAAAAAATATTTTGAGCCCACTAGATACATTGCTTCTGGTGGAATTAATTATGCTTACATAGAAAAAGGCAAAGGCACAACCATTATCTTTTTGCACGGCGGAATTGTTACCTTTCCTATTGACCAATCAATTTCAGTAACTCCATACTGGGATACGCTCTCTTTGCTAGTAGGATTAAATTCTATCATTCCCGCAAGAGCCCAATCACTGCTTCATTTTGGCGCCATCTCTACCATTGACACTTGGAGATATAATTTTGAAGAATTGTCCAAGCACTTCCATTGCATAGCTCTTGACCTGCCTGGATTTGGCAATTCTTCCAAACCAGATATCCGCTACACTATCCCTGAAATGACTGACCTTTTGAATCAATTTGTTGAAGCCAAAAAACTTGATAAGTTCATTCTAGTCGGACATGACTTCTCGGGTCTGCTCGCCATTGACTATGCCCTTAAATATCCAGATAAAGTGCTCGGGCTTGTTCTTATAAGTCCTTATGGAACAATATCTTCTCTTTATGAGCATTATTACTGGCATTATCCCCGCTGGGCTGCCAGAAATGCATATCGGGACAAAGCGGCTAGGGTGAATATCTGGCGTAAGCCCCTCAAAGTCAGGGGAAGAAAAACCTATGAAAAAATATTCTATAAGCCCGAGCCCAAAAGCGAATGGGCACAATCCGCTCCTTCCAGCAAGCTTGGCTGGCTTATTTACAATGATTCTGAGCAGACAAAAGAATTTATAGAAAATATAATCTCATACAAGTTTGATACCAACTGGATTCAAAGCAAAGAGTTCTATAAAGAGGTCTATGCCACCCATCTTGCTCTTCAAGATGTTAAAAGAAAAGACTATCAGGCAATTTTAACCTTAAAAGACACCAAAGACCGCACTGACTGGATTACCCGTGTAAAGCTGATTAACTGCCCAACCTTAATCATCTGGGGAAAATATGACCCGATTATTCCAGTCAGTGAAGCAGAATATCTTGACCAAGTAATTCCCAATTCCGTAGTCAATATTTATGA
>CAZQJX010000104.1:0-8656 GCA_964592965.1 uncultured bacterium | reverse complement strand
CGCGCACGCTTTCTTTGAGTTTTTCAAAATATCTTACCAGTCCAGAAAATCCCATTTTCAAAACTTTGGGATAGTTAGGAAGAATGTGCCCAGGAATGGCTCCGCAGTTGCCAATTCCAAAGAAGTTAAGAAAAAGATTGCTCCGTGCCCACTTCTTCTCCAGCTCAACCCATTCCTCCCGCTCTTTGTCATTCAGGCATTTACTGAGAGCAGTATTGAAGTGCGCTCCAACAATCAGCTCACCATCAAGAATGCGCACAGGAAGATACTCCTCTAAAACCCTTGCGAAGAATATTGCCTGCCTTTTTACAAGCGGTTGCGCCCAGAAGCCCTGCGGGAGACTAACCTTTTTCGCCAGCGCACGCAGGCTGTCTTGAATGGAGCGATAAAAAATAAAAACCTCAGGCGCAACTCCCCAGTTGTGAGGAGAGAAAACTATGTCATCCTCTACACCACAGCTAAAGGGCATAACCTCATTGCGAAAATCCCTTTGCCAGAAAGAAAAATATTCCTCACGAAGCCTTTGCACCCGCTCGCTCAATCCCTGACTTGGCGACCATATCTCAAACCGGCTGTCAACTGCGCATTCAGTCATTTTTTCCTCCTCGGTCTTATATAGCCCTTTTATTTCAACATAGCTGGCTTGTGGATTAATTGCAAATTTTAAGAGAGTGAGAGTCGTAAATAAAAGAAACATATAAACTCTCCAATAATGAAAAAACCAACCAGACTAATACCAAGAAGCCAATACTTAAACGCTTGGCAATTGGCAAAAGTGATTATAAATTTATGATATGAAATTTATGCTAAGAAAATTATTTTTAGGACTGCTTTTATTTCCTTTCCTCTGCCTCGCTCAAGGATATAATAGAAACTCCCCTTGGAGCTGTATGAGAAATAATTATCTAAATAGCGGTCGGCAAGATGAGATTAAGCCCTCCCGAATTCCTGACAAAAGCATTGTTCCTTTCTGGGAATTTCAGACCGCAGGACCAATTTATTCCACGCCTGTTATCAGTGCAGATGGAACAATTTTTATTGGCTCAGCTGATGGAGTTTTTTATGCTCTCAGTCCAAAAGGAAGGCTCAAATGGTCTTTTCGCACAGGCAGGCTGATTGATAGTGCGGGAGCGGTTGCTGAAAACGGAGTGGTGTATGTTCCAAGCGGAGATGGCAATGTTTATGCTCTTGACCAAAAAACAGGAAAGAAGCTCTGGCAATTCTCCGCGCCTGAGCCTGAGCGTCTTCGGGTTGAAAAAGCCAATTGGTTTGAAGGCAATATCAGTCTTCGTCCTGATGGTTTGATTATGGCTCCCAATGATGATTTTTGTGTTTATTTCCTCAATCCAGATGGAAAACTAAAAAACAAATTCTGCACCCGTGGAATGGTTTGGAGCGCAATTCCCACAGATGAACAGGGGAGAAATTTCTTCTGCTCTTTGGACTTTTCCTGCTATGGGTTGAGCAACCAGCAAAAGTTCCTCTGGAAAAAAACTACCTGGGGAGTGGTCAGCTCCTCTCCTGCTGTGGGCAAAAACGGGCGGGTTTATTTTGCTAGCTTTGATGGAAATGTATATGCAGTGGATGCAAAAACTGGCAAAACCTACTGGAAGTTTAAAACCCGAGACCATATTTACGGCTCGCCTGCTATTGGTAAAGACCGCACCATTTATATCGGAAGTTGCGACGGCACTTTTTATGCTCTTACTGATTTAGGAAAGAAAGCCCAGCTAAAATGGGCTTTTGACACCCTAGACCCAATCCGCTCATCACCTGTCATTGATGGAGATGGAAATATTTATTTTGGAAACAGCGCTGGTAAGGTGTTTGTTTTAAGCTCAGATGGAAAAAGGCGCTGGTCAATTGACCTCACTCGCTCAGACAAAAATGACATCAATGCTTCCATTGCTCTGGGCAAAAAGGCTTTTTATGTAGCAATGGAAGATGGAAGGGTGGTGCAAATTCCTTATGATTATTGCCTGCGCCAAGATATGCGCCAAAACCCAAACTGCAATTTAAATCCAGAAGAAGACCTGCCCGAAGAAGGAGTATTTATTTACTGGATGAGCCTGGGTGGAAAATCACTGCCCATTAATGGCTCGGTTTTTGAGCTACCTGAAGCTGGCATCATTACCCTTCGGCTGGTGATAAGAGAGAATGGCGAGACCATTCCTGCTGGAATAGAAAAGAAAAGCTTAAAAATTGTGGTTGAGCCAGATTTTCCTTTTCACTATACCGTCTCAATGGACCACAGATTTTTAAACATTGTGCCAGAAGGATTTTTGTCTCCTGGCACCTATCTGCTTAAGGTTCAGGGAAAATACCGCAAGCCTAAAATAAAGCTTTTTGGACATATCTGGCTCTGTGCAGGAAAGCGTCTTGGCGAATTTGAAGCTAAGGTGCGCTTTCAGGTGCCAGCGGTAAAGCGAAAAGATGTTCAGGCAAAGCCTCTTGTTTTTACAGGGCTTAGTTTTTATCAACCTCTTATCTTCCCCAGTGTTGCCCAGATTGGAATGGACGACCTTAAATTTATTGCTGTGCCGGTGGAAAAAATCTCTGAGCAGAGCTGGCTTTTTTGGGTGATGCTGGCAGTGCCAGATGAAAATAAAGGATTTAAAGTTGCGCCCAGCAACCGCATCACCTTTCCTGCAAAGGCAAAATATTTGGGAGAGCAAATCCTTTTAGAAGCTGGGAATTTTGCTTTTGATTATGCAGGCGACAGGTTTGGATTTAAGCTTCTTCGCTTGGCAGGAAAAATAGAAGAGGCGCAGAAACAAAATTTGATTTCAGAAAATAGTCTATATGCAGAAGGTAAAAGCCTCAGTATGGCGGGAGCTTTTTACAATGTTCCTTTATTTGGCACTCCGCTTTCTGGGACTTGCAGGATAAATTCATATCAATTTTCTTTTTCACCTCCAGAAGGGTTTGGTGTGGAAAGTGTTTTAATCAAGCACGGAAAGCTGATGGTGAAATATAGGAATTCGGCTGGTATTAAAATAAAGGAGCATCATCTTTCTGTGCTTTTGATTGATAGGAGGGCGGGTAGAGCAGTTAATATTGACTATCCTCGCTCAACCCGACATATAAGTGATGAGCAGGGTAATATCATTCGCACAGAAATTGAGCTTCCTGCTAAACTTCTTTTAAAAAAGCCAAGCAAAAACCTCACCGCAGTTGTATTTTACGATGGCGTTATAATCAAAAAATCCAGCCTCTGAGAAGTTTTTTAAATCACCAGCTTAATCAACTTTAAAATTCTGGTGAGCGAATTTCTATTAAAGTTCCGCTTTCTTCCCTGCCCGCCGTCTCAAGGAGTTCTTGGTTTATCTCTTCGCTGGGCTCGCTTACAGAGATACCCTTTGCGCCAAGACTTTTGGCAAGCTGGGCAAAATTTGGTTCGCTTTTAGCAAAAGGAAGCTTTTCAGGAAAAACCAGCGAGCATATTCCTAAGCCATATCTTGCCTGAGTTTGAAGCTCACGGGAATGATACTTGAAATTTCTGCGGTCGGTAATGAGAAACACCCTTGCCTTTTCAGCACCTGCTTTTATTCCTAAAGCAAGTGGAAATCCTGCGCCTTTGGGAAGATTATTACCAATTAAAATCACCCTGCCCAAAGAGAAATTTTTAAGATAAATCTTTGCCAGCTCGCAAACAAGCTCTGACTCGCAAATTAAATAATCATCTTTGCCAAGCACCTGGTCTATTGTTTTTAAAGAATGGATAAGGTCTTTGTATTCAGCGCCTGAATACCACGATTTTTTCCGCTCAAGCGCTTTTTCTTTTTGTTCGCTGAGCTCCTTTTGCCAGCTGGCTCTTTCTTCTGGGGCTCTCTCACTTGTTGCTTGTTTAAGCTCAGAGAGGATTAAATCCGCATCTCCTTCCAGTGCGCAGTCAATGGGAGCGCTGGCAAAAAGTGTGGGCAAGCTGCAAAGCATAATTGCCCGCCCTGAAGCTTTTTCCTGAATCTTTCGGGCAAATTCTGCTACTTCTTCGTCAGGCTCAAGATAAAGCAAAAGGTCTGCCCCAGCAAAAAGCTCAAGCGCAGATTCCTCGCTATAAAGGTCAAAGGTTCCAAGAAAAAGCCTGCTCTTGGCAGAAAGAGCAGAAAAAGCAGGGTTTGAGCAGATGGCAGGAATTTGCGTCCTTTGCAAAAATTCCTCAAGCACAGAGAGAGCAGAGCAGGAGCGAACAAGCATTCTTCCTACCAGAGCAAGCGGTCTTTTTGCCTCAGCAAGGAGTCTTTTTGCTTTTTCTATTTCTTTTGGGTCTGCGCCTCTTTTGCCAGTGAAGCGGGTTTTCTCAGCTGGCGGAACAAGATTTTCCAGCTCGGATTTTTTCACCCGCACTTTTTGAAAAGCAACATCAAGGAGAAGGTCAAGGTGAACGGGGCCGGGCTGGGGTGCAAGCGCAATTCTCCAAGCACGAGCAACAAGCTGAGGTATGCGATAACTATGATAAATTATAGCGTTAAACTTGGTGATGGGCGCAAAAAGCTCATCTTGGTCCATTGCCTGCAGGCTCTCTTGAATGGGCTTTATCCGCCAGCTCTGAACCTGAGGAGCAATTGATACAACAGGGATGCGCTCTTTAAAGGCATAGATTAAACCAGCTAGCTCATAGATTATTCCTGCGCCCACAGTTGAGATGACCACGCCCGCATCACCGCTGGCAAGCGCATATCCACAAGCCATAAGCGCACCTGCGCCTTCCTGACGGGGCACCAAAAGCTCAATCTTTCCGCTCCTTCGGATAGCCTCGTAAACTCCCATAAGCTGTCCGCCAGGAATGGAGAAAATCTTTTTTGCTCCTTGCGCCTCCAGAGCTTTAACTAAAAGCTTATTTCCGTCAATCTTTGCCATTTTTTTAGATTTTGAGAATATATTTGAGCTGATTTAAAAGTCTTATATCAAGCTTAATCTTTCCTTTCAGAAGGGATTTGAGCATATCCAGCATACCAAATCCTGCTCCTTCAAACTCCACCATAGCAAAGCTGATAAGGGAGTCTGGAATTGTATCTGGGTCAATATCAACATCCACTACTGCAGGGAGGTCTGAAGAAAGTGCGCTTTGAAGTGCGGGTGCAATTTCCTCTTTCTTTTTCACCTTTGCGCCAAAGCATCCATAGCTTTTTGCTACCTCCGCATAATCAGAAGATGGAAGCTCGGTTCCGAAAACCTCACCAACAAAGCTCACCTGTCCTGCACGAATCATATTCCAAGCAGAATCATTAAAAATAACTACCTTGATGGGAAGCTGGTATTTCAAAAGGGTTTCAAACTCCTGAAGGCTGTAGAGAAAAGAGCCATCACCACTTAAAATCACCACAGGAGCGCTCTCTCCTACTGCTTTTTTCACGCCTATTGCCATTGGCAGTCCGCTTCCCAGGGTGCCCATTCCTGTTGGAAAAAATCCTCGTCGTTCTCCGGGAAGGTCTATGAGCATTCCTGCCCAAAGGCAGGTATTGCCACCATCAAGCACTGCATAGAAATCATCAAGCTCTCTAAGCAAATTTTTTAGCTCCAAAACAAGCTGGGCAGGATGGATTTTTTCCCAATCCCTTTTTGCCTCGTTTATAATTCGCTGGCGATGCTCTTGGTTGAGCCTTTGAAGCTTTTGTGCCCACTCTTTCCTTTTTGGGCTGGGCTTGAAATTTTTTGCTCTGGCTAAAAGCTCGCTGATGACCAGCTCGGCATTGCCCAAAAGCGCAAGGTCAGCAGGTGGATTAAAGGCAATGTGCTCAGGGTCAATGTTGACCTGAATAAACTGGGCAGAGCAAGACCATAGCGGTGGTAAGCCAAAGCCATCCAGTCCGGAAAAAACGCATCCCACAGCTAAAATCACATCTGCGTTTTTGATGGCATAATGAAAAGCCTCTCCTGAAAGATAGCTTGGCGGTCCCAAATACATTGGATTAGTAGGAAGCGCGCTCCCCATTCCACCCATTGAGCTGGTTATGGGCACCTGCATAATCTCTGCTAGCTGGTTCAGCTCTTTGACTGCTCCTGCACGAACAACTCCACCGCCAGAAAAAATCAAAGGCTTTTGCGCACGGGCAAGAAGCTCAAATGCCTGGTCAATAAGCTTGGAGCTGGGAAGCGATTTTGCTGGCTCTTTTGCTCGTTTGATTCTCTTTTCAAACTCGCTTAGCTCTTTTTCGCTCAGATTGATTTTTTGCTCAAGTACCTTTAGGGCAATTTCCAAAAACACAGGACCGCCTCGCCAAGAAACCGCTTCTGCTACTGCTTGAACAAGGCTTTCCAAAAGCTCATCTGGCTGAATAATTCTTTTCTGCCAGCGGGTGATGGTCTTGAAAATCTGCGTGAAGTCAACTTTTCTTTCAAAGGCAAAATCGTAGTTTGAGCTGGCTTCGGGAACAATGGAAATAATAATCATTGGGGTTTTATCTGCCCAAGTGCTGGTCACTCCGGTGATGAGTTTTTCCACCTCCTCTTCGCAGAGCACCAGCCCGATTTTACCGCTTGCACGAGCATAGCCATCAGCAATTATGCTGGCAGAGGTCTCGCTTATAGGCACAATCAGCTCAATTCCTTTTTGGGAAAAATAAGGAGAGATTTTTCTCTCAATCTGTTTTTGCGCGCACACGCAAAAATCTATTCCGCAGAAGCTGGCAAAATGAGCCATTAACTCAAAGCCGTTCATTTTCCTCTCTGTATTTTATGAAGGGAAAGTTTTGGAGTCAATGAAAATTTAGCTGGGTTTTTCTTTTGGCTTAGCCCTTTCTTCATCTTACATCTTCCAACATCTTTTTCCTGACCACTTCTCAAGTCTTCCTAAAAAATGCACAAGCCCCGGGCGGGGATTAAATTTTAAGCCAACTAGTCGCCAAGAGATAAATTCTATGATTATCCCCGCATCTTCAGCAGTGTCCATATAAGCAAAATCAATTCTGAGCGGACCTGCACCAAGCCTTCCTCGCACCCAAAGCTCATATCCTTCTTGAATGAGCTTTTCTGCCCAGCTGTCAACATCGGGCACCAAAAAGCCCAGATGTTGAACCACAACTTTTCCGCTCAAATCAAGGCTTTGGCGATAAAAATCCGAGCCCTCGCCTGGCTCAAGAAGCTCAAGCTCTATGCCCTTAAAATAAGCCAGCCCCATCTTGCCAGTGAATTCCTTTTCCTTGCCCCTTTCCTTCCAGAAAATCGGCGAGCCTTCTGCAAGGAAAAATGGACCTATGCCCTTCTCCTCAAGCTCTTTGGCGCTCCTCTCCACGCTCTCGGTTACCAAGCCAAGCTGGTGAATTTTAGGTAGTGAATGCTTTTGGCGAAAATCTCTTGCCAGCTTTTCAACTTCTTCAAGAAAATCTTTTGCTCCAAGTAAATCTTCAAGAAACATCCTTGCTCCTTTTTTGCTTTTTAAACCACGGGCTTTGTCATCTCTAGGTCAAAATAAGCCTGAATGCCCCTCTCCTTGAGATAAGTTAAAAATTTCTTGGGGTCAAAACAGGCTTCGGGCGCATAAACACCGCCTTCTTTTACTGTAATTTCTTCCCGTGCCATCATCAGCGCACCTACTGCCAGAGAAAGCCCTGTTGCCTCCCGCATCTGGCCGATGCCACAGCCGAGCATATGGGCATCTTTTCCTTCCTTCTTTCCCCAGACATCTATCCGCACTGCTCCCCACTCTGGCTCTGCTTGCGAGCCTATGCCTTCTAAATAATGAAGAAGCTTTGAGAAAAAGCGCTTTGTAGCTGGTCGGTCAAACATTCCTAATTTAGAAGGCACAACCAGCAGTGATGAGCCTCTTCCAAATCCCATAAAAAAGTTCACCTCTTTAATGCCCTTGATAAATCTGGGAATGGTCACTGGCTCTGCGTGTCCCATATTCCAAACCTTCTGCTTTCCAAAGCGAGGAAAATCCACCAGCCGAGCTTCTGCACAGGCTTTAATCCTCACCCACTGCCCTGCCCGATAGCTTGGCACCTCTCCGCTCATTATAAAAAGCGTGTGTTCAATTACCGCAGGACCTCCGCCTGCTCTCAAAGGCATATAAACATAAACCTCGGCGCGCTCCACCTCATCCATCTCATCAGCAAGGTAGCGAACGCCGACATTGGAAATGCCAGGGCTTGTGCCCAAGCCAGTGACAATAATTACTCCTCTTTCCCGCGCTGGCTCGGAAAATCGGTTGATCACCTCTTCAGCAGCAGACCAGTCATCACAAATGCTGGCATAGTTAACTTCAGCTTTTATGCAGGCGCGAATAAGCCTGCTTTCAAAGATATAAAAAGGACCAAGCGCGCTGGCAACAAGGTCATAGCCAGAAATCGCTTTAACTAAAGCATTATGGTCCATAGCATCTACATATTTGGCATTTACCTGAACAGGCTTATCTTTAAGCCTTTCTGCCAGCTTTTGAGCGGAATCAAGATTCTTATCAGCAATGGTTATTTCTTCTAGACCTTCTTGAAGAGCAAGGTCTTCAACCGCCCTGCTCCCCATATCTCCTGCCCCGCCCATAACAATGATTCTCATTTTCAAACCTCCCTAGCAGGTTTTGCAAAAATCATAGCAAAATCCGCAAATTTCTGTCAACAAATCTTTTCAACTCTGAAAAACAGATAAAATTTTTAATCATTCGTTTTAAATTGGGCAGACCTTTACATTAACTCCATAGTTTTGATTTATTTCCAAT
>CAZQJX010000103.1:0-8688 GCA_964592965.1 uncultured bacterium | reverse complement strand
GAGAGATTTCTCTGAGCTTCGGTCTTTTTTCCTTGCAATGCTCTTTGGCTTTTGGGCATCTATCCTGAAAAGGGCATCCGGGCGGTAAATCCAGCGGACTGGGAACAAGCCCGGGAATAGTATAAAGCTCTTGCTTTTTGCCAGCACAGGCTTGCAAACCCCTTCCGGGCATTGCTTCCATTAACCCTTGAGTATATGGAT
Organism: uncultured bacterium; assembly: GCA_964592965.1. GTDB lineage: Bacteria > RBG-13-61-14 > RBG-13-61-14 > RBG-13-61-14 > DRUE01 > CAZKMM01. The sequence goes on along the minus strand of CAZQJX010000103.1, from coordinate 8,487 downwards.
GCAAAGGGTTGGAGAAAAGCTCATTAGTGCTTGCCATCTCCATAATCAAACCTGTATACATAACCATTACCCGCTCAACCACCTCAGCAATCACACCTAAATCATGGGTGATGAGAATTAAGCTCATATTCATCTTTTCCACCAGCTCGTTAATCAGCTCAAGAATCTGTGCCTGAATGGTCACATCCAGAGCTGTGGTGGGCTCATCAGCAATAAGAAGGTCAGGACTGAGCGCAAGTGCCATTGCAATCATCACCCGCTGGCACATTCCGCCTGAAAGCTGATGCGGATACTCACGAGCCCTTCGCTCTGGGTCTGGGATTTGAACCAATTTTAGCATCTCCACTGCCCGCTCAAATGCTTCTTTGCGGGAAAGTCCCTCGTGAACACGAAAAACCTCAGCAATCTGACTGCCCACTGTAAAAACCGGATTAAGGCTTATTACCGGCTCCTGAAAAATCATTGAAATTCTTTTCCCACGAATCCTACGCATACTCTCCGCATCAAGCTCAAGCAGGTTCTTGCCATCAAAGATAATCTCGCCAGAAAGGATTTTTCCTGGTGGAGAAGGAATCAGACGCATAATGCCAAGAGCGGTTACGCTTTTTCCGCAACCGCTCTCGCCAATGATGCCAAATTTTTCCCTCCGAGCAACTTCAAAGCTTACTCCATCAACAGCCCGAAGCAGACCAAACTCAGTGCTAAAGCCAATTTTAAGGTCTTTTACTTTAAGCAGGGGCTCCATTTTTAAAGGTCAGGAAGTAAGCCCATTTCTTTAAGCTTTTGCTCAAGCCTTTCCAGCCGAGAAACCGCCTGATGAAGAAGGTCTATCATTAAATTGACATTTTGAAAGAGCTTTTTAAGCTCATCTGTGCTCATAAAATCCTCACCCATTTTTTCCAGCTGTGCCAGTGCCCTGCGGGTTTCATCTAATTTTTCCTGCTCTCTTGGTGCAACTACTTTTTTGAGCTCGCCAACTTCTATTTCGGATTCTAGCTCATCAATTAATCTCTCCATATCCTCGGATTCTACCTCAGCTTTTTCAGATGCCTGATATTGAACATCTTCTGATGATGGCGGGGTTTCCCAGCTTAATTTTTCTTCTTCAACCGATTCTTCAGAGCTGGTTTTTTCTACCTCAGGGCTTTCTTTTTCAGGCTCTGGCTCTTTTTCTTTTGGCTTTTCTCCAAAAAGGTCTTGGGAAAAAATATCAACAGTTGTTTCATCTAGGTCAATGCTTAAAGTTTTTTTGATTAATTCAAGTTCGCTTTTTTCATCTTTTGCCATTTGCTTGCCCCTTTTATTGTTCTTTGAGTCTGGGGTCAATGGCGTCTCTAAAGCCCTCTCCAACAAGATTATAAGCAGTTACGGTGATGAAAATAGCCAATCCGGGAAAAGTTGCTAGCCACCAAGCAAAATCTATATAAGCTCTGCTCTGGCTCAATATTTCTCCCCAGCTGGGTGTTGGTGGTGGCACGCCAAATCCCAAAAAGCTAAGAGCGCTTTCTGTTAAAATCGCACCGGCAATACCAAAAGTTGCCACCACCAGAACAGGTGCAAGAGCATTGGGCAAAATATGCCGAAAAATAATCCTAAAATCTCCTGCTCCTAAGGCTTTTACTGCTTCAACATATTCAATGTTTCTTATTTTTAAGAATTCTCCTCGCACCAAGCGAGCAACACCTGTCCAACCAGTAAATCCTATAGCAGCCATAATATTATAAATGCTGGGCGGAAGAAAGGCAATGATGGTAATTATGAGAAAGAATGTGGGAAAGCAAATTACCACCTCAATTAACCTGCTGATTAAGTTGTCTATCCATCCGCCATAATATCCAGCAAGCGCACCAAGAATGATGCCAATCACCACATAAATTCCCACCGCAACAAATCCCACTGAAAGGCTTACCCTGCTTCCCCAAATCATACGGGCAAGGACATCCCTTCCCCTGTCATCTGTTCCCAGCCAGTGCTTTCTGCTCGGCGCTTGGAAGGTTTCAAAAAGATTGATTTCTGTAGGAGAGTAAGGCACGGGTGGAAAAATTATGAAATCTCTTTCAGATAAATTCTCCGCAAGCTCTTTAAAATCCACGCCCACAAGCTCCCGATAGCGGAAGAAAATAGGAAAATAGCTTTTGCCTTCCCATCTTAAATATAGGGGTTTGTTGTTGGCTAAAAGAGGAGCAAAAATCGCCACCAAAAACAAAAGCACAACCACAACCAGACCTGCCATTGCCAGTCTATCCTTTTTGAACTGGCGCCAGACTAATGACCAGTATGCTCCACCACTCCTTTTCATTTCTTTCCTTCAAAAGTGATTCTCGGGTCAACAAGTGTATAGACTATATCAGCGACCAGAATCCCCAGCAGGGTGAGAAAAGCACTAATAGTGGCAATACCCATAATCACTGGATAGTCACGAGCCAAGATTGCTTCAAAAGCAAGCTTGCCCATCCCGGGAATGGAAAAAATGCTTTCTATGATTACTGACCCGCCAAGCATTGCAGGAAAAAGAGCAGCAGATAAGGTGATGATGGGAATTAAAGAGTTTCGCATTGCGTGCTTGAAAATAACTAGCTTTTCACTCAAACCTTTGGCACGGGCAGTGCGAATATAATCCTGGCGAATTACCTCCAGCATTGCTGCTCTTTGCTGACGGGAGATATAAGCGAGCCCGCCATAAGTAAGGCAGGTTATGGGAAGAACAAGGTGCCAGATGCGGTCAATAAGCCAGTGCCAGAAAGTAAATGTTTCTGCTCCTTCAGAATTAAGCCCGTAAACAGGAAACCAGTTCAAAAACTTTCCGCCACCAAAAAACAAAATCAGCATCATTGCCACCCAGAAATTGGGAAGAGAATAGAGAATAAAGAGAATAAGGGTGATGATGCGGTCAGCAAGGCTCTTTTGCTTGACCGCGCTGAAAACTCCAATCGGAACCGAGATTAAATAAACCAGAAAAATTGAGATAAAGCTGAGCTGAAGCGAAATCGGAAGCCTCTCCAAAATAATCTTAATCACTGGGCGATGGTCTTTGTATGATTCTCCAAAATTTAAGGTTGCAACCTGCTTGAGCCAAATCCAGTAGCGGATGTGAATGGGCTTATCTAATCCATAGAGCTTTTTGGTTTGCTCAATTATTTCTTTGGTATACTGTTCGCCAAGAGCTCCTGTTTGGTCAGCGCGAATTTTAAGTTCTGCTGGTGAGCCGGGCGCAAGCTGAATGATGACAAAAGTAATAAGCGTGATTCCGAGCAGGGTCGGGAGCATTAAAAGAAGCCTGCGGATTATATAGGCTTTCATTTTTGCTTTTTATCTAGGGGATACTTCTGCAAAGGCTCGGGCACAAACCATTCTGTGTATTTGAAAATAGGACGAATTGGATATGGAATGACATTGCGAATTCGCTTGTCCACCGCCACAAGCGCCTTGGAGTTAAAAAGAAAGGTATAAGGCTGGTCATCGTGAATGATGCGGTGGATTTTATGCAGTATTTGTATTCTTTTTTGTTTATCAAATTCAGCTCTTGCCTGCTCAATCAATTTATCCACCTCTGGATTTTTATAACCAATATGGTTTGAGCTTCCTTTAACATCTGCCATTGATGAATGCCATAGCTGATAGGGGTCTGGATTAGCATCTAACGCCCAACCAAGCATACAAGCATCAAATTTCCACTCTTGAATATGTTGGAGAAATACTGACCATTCCAGCCTGCGTATTTTCATATCTATTCCTGCTTTTTTCAGCTCCTCTTTGTAGATGGTAGCGATTTTCTCTGCGTTTTGACTATCAGCAACGATGAGAAGTTCAAAGCGAAAAGTTTTTCCGTTTTTATCCAGCCAGCCGTCGCCATTATGGTCAATCCAGCCTGCCTCGGCAAGGAGCTTTTTTGCTCTTTCTGGGTCATAGGCCAGGGGCTTGATGGAATGGTCATAATAAGGTGTATTGATGTAAAAAGGACCGCTCACCACTTTTCCCAAGCAATAATAAATATTTTTCAGAATGGATTGGCGGTCAAGAAGCATTGTCATTGCCTGCCGAACTTTTCGGTCATTAAAAGGCTCTCGCCTTAAATTCCAGCCGATATAGCTATAACTTGGATAGTCATAATAAATTTTGTTCGCTCGCTTCTGGAAATGAGAAGAATTTGTCTGCTTGAGCCATTGAATAGCGGTTAAGCTGACAATATCAAGCCCGCCTTGCTTAAAAACCTGAAGGGCAACATTGTTGTCCGTGATGATTTTGAAAATGATTTTGTCAAAATATGCTGGCTTGCCCCAATAATCGGGATTGCGCTCAAGCTCAATTCTCTTTCCTGTCTCCCATTTGACAAATCTATATGGACCTGTGCCAATTGGATGCCGACCAAAAGGGTGCTTGTTAAAATCAGTTCCATCATCAAGGATATGCTTGGGCACAATAGGCATACCGCCCAGCATCTCCAGCGCTTTAAAATAAGGCTTTTTCCAGCGGAAGCGCACAGTATAATCATCAAGTTTTTTTGCCTCTACGCAATCAATGTAATAAAGTCTGAGATGAGCAGAATCCACTTTCGGGTCCATAATTCGCTCAAAGGAATAAATCACATCATCAGCGGTGAATGGCTTGCCATCGTGCCAGCGAACGCCTTTGCGTAGATGGAAAGTAAAAGTGAGCTTATCTTCGCTCACTTCCCAGCTTTCAGCAAGAAGGGGGATAAGCTCTTGGGTTTTTAAATCCATATCCAACATTGTTTCCATAACCAATCCATCAATTGCTCCTGCATAGACATCAGTTGCGGTGATAGGATTAAGGGTTGCTGGCTCAGCAGGAAGCCTGCGAATGAGCCAGTCGCCATAAGCCGGCTTTTCATTGGGTTTTGCGAGGACTTTTTCAACTGCGCCAGGAAAATGCAGTTCTTCTGGGCACTGGCTAGCTGAGGAAAGCGTCTTATTTTCTGGCTTAGATTTTTCCGAGCTGGGTTTGGTGCAAAAGGAAAAAATCAGCCAGATAAAAATCAAGCTTATTAGCTTAAATTTATTTTTCATTGACCAGCTCCTTGAGCAGGTTTTCAATCTTTTCCTTTAAGCTTGTGCGGGGCTTGAGCTCAAGAGCCTTTTTAAGATAAAAAATAGCTTTTTCTTTATTGCCTAGTTTAAGCCAGGTCTCGCCTATATGTTTGATAATCTCCGGGTCATCAGGATAGAACTTATTTGCTTTTTCTAAAAGTTTAAGAGCTTTTTTATATTCCCCCCGTTGAAAATATACCCAGCCAAGACTGTCAATGATGGCGCCGTTGTTGGGCTGTTTTTCCAGAGCCTTTTTAATATATTTTTCAGCATCGTCAAGATTGATTCCTTTTTCTGCCCAACTGTATCCAATGAAATTTAAAATCCAAGGGTCATCTGGCTTTAATTTAAGAGCGGTTTGAGCGAGCTCAAGCGCCTTATCATAATCTCCAAGAAGCGAATAAACCATTGCCAGCTGATAAAAAATATCTGCATCCTGCGGAATATGCTTTAGCGCCTCTTCTAAGAGAGCTTTTGCCTTTTCATATTCTTCCTCTTTTTCATATATTCCTGCCAGATTAAGCCAATAAGCTTTGATGCCCGGATGCGAGCTGATTAATTTCTCTCCTAAAGCAACAGCGCCTTCTTTATCCCCCTGATAATAAATTGCCCAGATAAGCTCTGCTTGCGCCTGTTCGTAATATTGGCTTTTTGGTTTTACCTGTTTGAGGAGGTTTTGTGCTCGGTCATAGTCCTTTTTCCAAAGGGCAATCACTCCTAGCCGATAAAGTGCTTCTTGGTCTTGAGGAGATAGGTCTAAAATAGCCTGATAGTCCTTTTCAGCTGAATCTATTTTTTGTAAAGAGAGATTAATCAGAGCTGAATATCTCCATACATCAATGCTTTCTGGAAATAGCTCTTTTGCCCGCTCCAGCTCCAAAAGAGCTTTTTGAGGAGAATTCAAAGACCAGAAGATTCTTGCTCGTTCAAGCCGGGGAACAAGCTGGTTGGGGTTTAAGTTCAGCGCCTGCTTGTAAGCATCCAGCGCCTTGTTGAGCTTGCCTTCACTTGCTAAAAGCTGGGCATAATCCAGCCAAGCGCCTATATCAGCTGGTCGTTGCTCAAGCAGAATTTGATACTGCTCTTCTGCTTTATCTGCCAGACCCATTGACAGCAAAAGCTCAATATATCTTTTTCGCACCTGTGCCCTTTGCGGATATTTTTCTAGAAAATTGCGAAGTATGATGATAGCAGTTGGCTTCATCCTTCTAAGCTGATAGCTTTGGGCAAGATAAATAACTGCTTCTTCATCATCAGGAAAGAGCTCAAGGAGTTTTCGGGATAATTTCTCCGCTTTTGTCGGCTGATTGGAAAAAAGATAAACCTGAATGAGAAGGATATATGGCTCACGCCAGCTTGGCTCTAGTTCTATGGCTTTTTTTGCCTCTTTTTCGCAGAGATAGTAATTTGCCTGCATTGCATAGACCTGTGCGAGTTTAAAGTGAAGGTAGGAAGATAAAGGCTCCTGCTCAAGTGCTTTTTTAAAATCTGCCTCTGCATCACTTAATTTGCCATCATACATTTCCTGAAGGGCTTTGCAGACAAGATAATTAATTTTCGCCTGAGAGGATAGTTCATTGGCTTGATTTCTGGCAGGATGAGGAGAAAAACGATAAATAAGCTCACATCCCCAAATAACTCCACAGGCAAAGAAAAAAGCAATTAAAACCGAGAAGAACTGTCTCCAGCTAAAATTCATCTGAAATTTAAATTAACACATTCCCAGCCTAAGACAAATTGATTTTTCAGGCACCCAAGCTGAGAGCTTGGTCAGCGACTTGGGAGAAGATTTTATCAGAGCTGAATAGGATAACCTGAGATTTTCCCGCAAATCGCTTTAAAGATTTGGCAAGCGCGGTTTTTCGGGATTGGTCCATAAGTTGAAACGGCTCGTCAAAGATAAGAGGAAGTTGATACTTTTGCATAATTATTTCCAAAAGGGCAAATTTCAAAGAAAAATAAATTAAATCAAGAGCGGTTCCTGCTAACTGGTTAACAGATACCTCCTGCTCAAGCTCTCTTACTAGCACCAGCAAATCTTCGCCCTCTTTTCTCACCTCTTGATAGCGGTTAGATGAAAAAGCCTGAAGATAAAGGTTTATACGGGGCTTGATTTTCTCATAAATCTGCTCAGCTCCTAGACCAAAAATTCCACCGCCTTTTTCTAAAAGAATGTCCCAAAAAGAAGCGGTAATAATTTGCTCCAAAGAGGCGGGTTGAGCTTCTTGCTCAGGCTGTTCCTTTCCGCCAGAGATTAATCCCAGCTTGCGTGCTCGCTCTAAAGAATTCTCCAGCCTTTCAATCTCTCTCCTGAGCTCGTTCGGGTCCATACCCAATCCAGCAAAGCCTTTGAGCTTTTCCTCAAGCTCCTTGATTTTAAGCTTAAGCTCACGCTCCTGCTCGTTGAGCTTATCCCAGTCAAGCTCTATCATAAGCTCTTTTTTCTTTTTGGTAAGCTCAAGCTTTTGCGCCTCAAGATTGCGATAGGTATCAAGCATTTCTTTTAGTTCTTCGGTATTATCGCATTTGGTTTGCTCAAGAAGTTTTTTGACAATCGCTCCTTTAACCTCATAATCCCGTAGGGTGTTTTTACGCTGTTCTTCCAGCTGGGCAATTTTATCCCTTAAATCTGCCATTTTGGTCTGTTCGCTAAAAAATTTCCAAAAGACAATGAAAATCATAACCAGGGCAGGAATGAGTAGCAATCCTAGATTTTGGAGAGCTTTTATTCCAATTATTCCCGGAAGAACAAGTCCCAAAATGCCCAGCACCAAAAGAGCAACACCGCCTTTAAAAAGACCTTTTTGGTAAAACTTGGGCTGAGCTTCTAAAAACCTGAGCTCATCTTCTAAGTCCGCCAGCTTTTGGTCAATGGCATCTATGTCTTTTCCACGATTTGCCTGAAGGGAATCATACTGGGCAATGCGCTGGTCAATATTTTCAGGAAGGTTTCGGAAGAATTTATATTTTTCCAGCTCCTTGTCCAGCTTTTCTATTTGCTGGTCAATCTTTTTTACTTTTTCTTTTTCCTTTTCCAGCTCAAAAAGTTTTCCTTGATAGCCATCCAGCTCAAACTGAATATCTTCCATCTCCTTAACTCGCTCCAGCTCCTGCTTGAGTTCTTCCAGACGCTTTTCTTTATCTTCCCAGCTCAAGCCGTCATCTTCTTCAAGGAGCTCTGCTCCCGGCATTCCCATTCCCGGCATACCTGGCATACCCATTCCCGGCATAGGAGCTACACCAGGACCGCTCATATATCCCGGCGCTCCCATTCCAGAAGGCATAGGCATTCCCGGCATCTGAGGCATCTGCGGATATCCAAAACCGGGCTGACTCATTTGATATCCATAAGAAGCAATCTGCTCCTCAGCACCCTCCGCAGGTTGAGCCGAGCTTGTGGATTTCTTCCAGCCTGTTAAACTAGGAAGCCCGCTCCAGC
>CAZQJX010000102.1:0-8783 GCA_964592965.1 uncultured bacterium | reverse complement strand
ATCTTTTAAAATCATTTTCTTAAATTAATTTAATACCAATCCGCACCTTCCTGCAAGAAGGGATTATATTTTTTCTCTAACCCGATGGTTGTTGGTGGACCGTGTCCTGGATAAATCTCGCAGTCATCTCCTAAAGGATAAAGTTTAGTCTTGATGCTCTGGATGAGCTGACGATGCGAACCACCTGGAAAATCTGTCCTTCCCACACTAAAACGAAAAAGCACATCTCCCACCACTGCCATTTTCTTTCCACGAAGATAAAGCGAGATATGTCCGGGAGAATGCCCCGGTGTGTGCAGAACTTCAAGCTCAATCTCCCCTCCCACCTTGATGACATCTCCTTCTTCAAGAAAACCATCAGGTGGGGGAGAATCTTCCACAGGCACACCAAAGCTCATTGCCAAAGAGCCCATCTTCGTAAGCAGGTCTTTTTCTAAAGGGTGAATATAAATAGGTGCGCCTGTTGCCTCTTTTAATCCTTTGTTTCCACCAATATGGTCAAAATGGCAGTGGGTGTTGATTATCATTTTGCAATTAAGGGAATCCTCTTCCAGCGCTGATAAAATCCGCTCAACATCTCCGCCCGGGTCAATAACAACCGCTTCTTTGGTATTCTCATCGCCAATGATATAGCAGTTAACAAGCAAAGGACCTGTTTCAAAATACTTAAAAATCATTTTCACTCCCTTTTATTTTTTACTAAATCTTTTTTGGAATTCAGCCAGCTTCTTCTGAATCTCTGGATGGTCAGGAGCAATATAATAAAGCTTTTGATACAAATCAATCGCATAACGCAAACTTCCAGCTCGCTCATATAGGCTCGCTATTTTCAAATAAAAATCCAGATTCTCCAAATTAAGAGGCTTTTTGCTGGCAACAAGACGATACCGCTCCAGCGCCTCCCGCAACTTTCCCTGCTCAGCTAAAATATCTCCAGCAAGCTCAAGCGCTTCCAGATAATTGGGTGAATTGGCATCTATTCTGCTCAGTAAATGAATCGCCTTCTCTTTATTCCCTGTGCGATAGTAATAAAGCGCAGAATTATACCAGTCTTCCATTTTTTCATAAACCTCTGCCAGCTTTCTTTCATCTCCCAGCTCCTGATATATCTGAAGAACCATCTCCCAATTGCCCAGATTCTCATAAGCCCTTCCTGCCAGCTCAAGCTCTCCACAGGAATAAAAGGTCTCTGCTGCTGTCCGACTATCTCCGCCTTTAAGGTAAAGCTCGCCTGCTTTCTTCAAATCACCCAGCCCAGCATAAATATCCGCTGCATTTAAATAATCTCCTGCCCGCTCATAATACATAGCCGCTTTTGTCTGGTCTCCCTTCTCCTGGTAATACTGAGCACGAATCTCATCTGCCCGTGTCTTTTTACCCGCCTGTTCAAAAAGGTCTGCTGATTTAAGCTTATCACCAAGCTCAAGATAAAGCTCTCCTGCTTTTAAAAGCTCGCCTGCTAAAAGATACATCTCCGCTGCATATTTAAGCATCTTGGCTTTTTCCAAAACCTGAGCTGACCTTTTAAGGTCTCCCGCCTGTTTATAAAAATAAGCAGCCCGCTTGACTAAATTATCCAGCCTTTCTTTTACATTCATCGTGGGATGCTCTTTTAAATGTTCAAGATGCTCCAACTGCTTTCTCCACACCCGCTCCATAAGCTCACCAGCACGAAGAAAATTACCAGCCTTCGCATAGCAAAGAGCAGATTCCTCAAAAAACCCTGCCTTCTCATAAAAAACCGATGCACGGGCAAAATCTCCAGCCTTCTCATAACATTGCGCAGATTTATAAACACTCCCTGCCTTTTCATAATACTGTCCTGCCTCTCCAAATTTACCTTTCTGCTCACAAATTTTACCTGCCTGCTCGTAAAGTTCATTTTCAACCAGAAGGCTGAGAGCACTATTAAAATCATTTAGCTTTTCAAAATATACCCGTGCTGCTCTTTCCGGGCTGTTTCCACGTAAATACATCTTAATAGCTTTTTTATACTTTTCTACCTGCTCATAGAGCTCTCCAGCCCGCAAATACTCGCCCATCTTCTCCGAACGCTTTGCCTCTCGCCGAATATCCCTTCCTGTTGTCAGCCTGCCTACAACCCCTTTTTTCCGCCGAGGACGAAAAATAAAGAAAAAGATAAAAAACAAAATGATAAAAACCACTGCCCCCAAAATAACCCGATTATAAGGGAGCCAGCCCATATAAAGGTCCCAAGCATCAAGGATTAACTCAAAGATTTCCTTGAGCTTATCAACAATCGCCCATAAAATGTCTTTGGCAGTATCTAAAATCTTTGCCATTTTGTTCTCAATTTACCTGACCACTGCTTGCTTGTCAAAAAATTGGTTAAAATATGCTTTTTAATTTTCAGGTGGTTTTTGTCATTATTTGCGGTTATAATAATTTTTGACAAAAATGTCACAAGCAAGCAAAAAGCTCAATAGGAAGAAGAAAGAAGGGCTCAGCCTTGTCCAAGAGCTGAGCGCAATGATAAGCTCTGTTTTAGAGCTGGACCAAGTTCTGGACAGGATTTTAGAAACCTGCGTTAAGTTCTCCAATGCCAGAAGTGGCTCTATTCTATTTGTGGACGAGCGCAAAAAAGAACTATATCTGGTCAAAGCGAAAGGGGTAGATGAGGGCCAGGCAAAGGATTTTCGGCTTAAAATTGGTGAAGGCATCACAGGCTATGTTGCTCAGAGCGGAAAATCTCTGCTCGTGCCTGATGTGGACAAAGAGCCTAGATTTATAAGGCTCCGTCCCCGAGCAAAGAGTGAGCTGGCAGTGCCCATTTTTGACCGTGGTAAAGTAATTGGCGTAATCAGTGTTGATAGCTGGAAAAAGAACGCCTTTGGCAGAGAAGACCTTCAGGTTTTGGAAACAGTTGCCAGCCTTGCTGGTCAGGCAATTCGCAACGCCCAGATTTTTCAGGAGCGTGAAGAGCGAATTCGCCAGCTTGACCTTTTAAACCGCATCAATCAAATTTTCACCCAAAGTCTTGATTTAAGACCTGCTTTTGACAAGGTGGTAGAGATTTTAAAACGAGAGCTGAAAATGGAGCGTGCCACTTTGGTCCTGCTTGATACAGAAACTGGCGAGCTGGAGATAAAAATTGCTGACGGCTTAACTGAGGAGCAAATCCGAAGAGGTAGATATAGAATTGGCGAGGGAATAACAGGAGAGGTGGTAAGAACTGCAAAGACCATTGGCGTGCCTGACATCTCCAAAGAGCCGAGATTCCTAGACCGAACAGGAGCACGCTCCCATCTTAAAAAGACCAAAAAATTATCTTTTATGTGCGTGCCCATCAAGCTGGAAGGTCAGGTAATTGGTGTTTTAAGCGTGGACAAAGAGTTTGAAAACGACCAGCAATTCAAAAACGACCTACGGCTTTTGGAAATTATCTCCAGCTCTCTTGCTCAGGCAATTAGGATTCATATGTTGGCAGATAAAATCCGCAAAGAGTTAGAAGACCGTGCCATTCATCTTCGCACCCAGCTGGCAAGAAGGTATCAGTTTCAGAATATCATTGGTCAGAGCAAGCCGATGCTTGAGGTGTTTGAAAAAATCCAAATGGTGAGCAAAACCCGAGCAACTGTGCTCATTCGTGGAGAAAGCGGAACTGGTAAGGAGCTGGTGGCAAGGGCAATACATTTCAACAGCCCTTGGCGAGATAAGCCCTTCATTAAAGTGGATTGTGCAACCATACCAGAGACGCTTTTGGAAAGCGAGCTTTTTGGTCATAAAAAGGGCTCCTTTACCGGAGCCATCAGCGACAAAAAGGGGAAATTTGAACTGGCAGATGGTGGAACAATTTTTCTAGACGAAATCGGAGAGCTCAGCCCCTATTTGCAGGCAAAGCTATTGCGAGTGCTTCAAGAGAGGGTGATTGAGCCTATAGGTTCCAACCAACCCAAAGCTATAAGTATTCGTGTTATCGCAGCTACAAACCGAGACCTAGAAAAAGCCATTCAAGAAGGTAAATTCCGCCAAGACTTATATTATCGTTTAAATGTTGTTCCCATTTATATACCCCCGCTTCGGGAAAGAAAAGAGGATATCCCTTATTTGGTTGATTATTTTTTGGAAAAATTCAATCGTGAGAACAGCAAAAATGTAAGACTCTCTTCGGAGGCAATGAGCAGGCTTCTTGCCTATGACTGGCCGGGTAATGTCCGTGAGCTGGAAAACCTGATTGAGCGGGTGGTGATTATGTGCGAGGGAGAGGTAGCCGGAGAAGATATGATTGCCCTTCCCCAGATATTCTCTCCTGCTCCAAGCCCCTCAACCAAGCCGAGCACTGCCAAACCTCTTGTGGAACTGGAGAAAGAGGCGATTTTAAATGCCCTTAAAAAAGCAGGCGGAGTGCAGACCGAAGCTGCTAAAATTCTGGGCATAACCCTTCGCCAGCTCAGATACCGTATGCAAAAATATAAAATCCAAAAAGATTTTACTATTCAATCTCCTTGACCCCGCTCCAGATAAAAAGTTATAATTGAAAAAATGCATTCCCAACTTAAAGAAAAATTTGAACAGCTTGAAAAAAAACTTTTAGATTTAAAGCAAAAATTAATCCTAGCAAAACAAAACCAAACCCTTTCAAAAGAAAAGGAAAAAGAGCTTGCCAGCCTTAAACAAAAGCTGGAAAAAGAAAAACAGCTTCGGGAGTATGTCCTTAAAAAAGTTCAACAACTAATCAGCGAGCTGGAAAAGGAAAAATAATGGTTGAAAAAGAGGTTGAGATTTATGGAAAAAAGTATCTGCTTCGTGCAGAAAGCGAGGAGCTGATTGTAAAAGTTGCTGAGCTTCTTGACCAGAAACTAAAAAACATCTTTGGACAGCCTCCCAAGCCTTTAAATCTTTCTCAGACATTTGCTCTTGCTATTAATCTTGCTGAGGAATTGGTCAATTTACAAAAAGAGCAGGAAAGAGAACGAGAAGAAATTACTAGGAGGCTTGACCAGATTATCAATCAGCTAACAGAACTTGAAAATTTAATAGAAATATGAAAAAATTTTAATTGAGGATTTGCGGAAGCGAGCAGGATGAAGTTTACAGAAAAGAGCAATCACCAGATTTATAAAATATCTGGGGGAAGGAGAAAGGGGCTAAAAATTGAAAAAGACAAAGTTAGTTTCTCATATAACTGGCTAGGTGAGAAAGGCTTAACCCAAATATTTAGCACGAATATTATCCCCCGAAAAATTTAATCTATTCCTGCCTCGCTTATCCGCAAATCCCCGAACAGGGGAAAAATGAAAAAAAATGACATTAGCTTAGAAAAAAAGCTCCTCAGAAAACAACTTCTTGAAAAAAGGAATTCTCTTTCACCTGCTCTGGCAAGAAAATGGAGCGCTTGGGTGCAAATGCACTTTTTGGGCGCTCATTGTTATCTAAACGCTACCACCATTGGGCTATATGCTTCTTTTGACCAAGAGGTGGATACTCGGCTGGTCTTTCAGCGAGCACGCTCTGAAGGAAAAATACTTTATTTCCCAAGAATAATTGCTCCCGGAGAAATGGTGTTTTTGCGTGTGGATTGCTGGGAAGATATGGTACCCAATAAATACGGAATTCTTGAGCCAAAAGCAAGTGCAAAGGAGATAGACCCCAGCCAGCTTGATGTGCTCATTGTTCCCGGAGTGGCTTTTGACCGAAAAGGGTATCGCCTGGGATTTGGTGGCGGATTTTATGACCGACTCTTGGCAAGAATTAGCTCACATACAATCTCTGTTGGCTTTGCTTATTCTTTTCAGGTGCTGGATTTTATCCCTGTAGATGAAAAAGACCAAAAAGTAGCAAGATTGGTTTGTGAAAATGGCTTCGTTCCTTTAACCAATACCCAGATTCTTTACAAGGAAGGGAGAGAACAATGAATATCACGATTATAGGCGCTATTTCGGGACTGGTGCTCGGCGCAGGAGCAGGGTATTTGGTTATCTTTTTACTTCTTCGCTCCCGAATGAAGCGGGCGGAGCAAAAAGCAGAAAAAATTATTCAGCAGGCAGAAAAGCAAGCAGAAGCCAAATTAAAAGAGGCGGAGCTGAGCGCCAAAGATTATCTGTATCAGGCGAGGGCGGAGTTTGAAAAAGAAAGCAAAGCCATAAGAGCAGAGCTCAGCCAGCTCCAAGAACGGCTTATGCATCGTGAAGAGACCCTAGATAAAAAAGTAGAGCTACTTGACCAAAAAGAGATGGAGCTCAACCGCAGGGAGAAAAAAATTGCCCAGCAGGAAGAAAGAATAGCCCAGATGGAAAAAGAAGCTGAGGAAAAGCTCACGGAAATCAACAAAAAGCTGGAGCAGATTGCTGGTATGACCGCTCAGGACGCAAAAAAGATGCTTATGGAAAGTATGATTGAAGAAGCTCGGCACGATGCGGCGCTTAAAATCAAACAGATTGAAGATGAAGCAAAGCAGGAAGCAGAAAAAACTGCCAAAAAAATTCTCTCGCAGGCTATTGAGCGCTATGCAGGCGAATATGTAACTGAAAACACAGTCACGGTCATTCCTCTTCCCAGCGACGAGATGAAGGGAAGAATAATAGGAAGGGAGGGAAGAAACATAAGAGCACTGGAGTCTGCCACCGGGGTTGATTTGATTGTAGATGATACTCCAGAGGCGGTTGTTATTTCCAGCTTCAATCCCATTCGCAGGGAAGTGGCGAGAATAGCTTTAGAGAGGCTAATAGCTGATGGAAGGATTCATCCTGCCCGAATTGAGGAGATGGTGAAAAAGGCGGAGCGAGAGGTTGAGGAGGCTATTCGTGAGGCGGGTCAGCGAGCAGTATTTGATATAGGTGCTCATGGAATGCATCCTGAGCTGGTTAAGCTCATTGGCAGATTAAAATACCGCACCAGCTATGGTCAGAACCAATATCAACATTCTTTAGAGGTTGCATTTTTAGCAGGGATTATTGCGGGAGAGCTTGGTCAAAGCGTAAAAAGGGCTCGGCGTGCAGGTCTTCTTCACGATATAGGCAAAGCGGTTGACCACGAGTATGAAGGCTCACACGCTCAAATCGGAGCAGAGCTGGCAAGAAAGTATGGAGAGAGCCCCCAGGTGGTAACTGCCATAGCCACCCACCACGATGACGAGCCACCAACAATTCTCGCTAACATCATCCAAGCAGCAGATGCTCTAAGCGGTGCCCGGCCAGGGGCTAGAAGAGAGATGCTTGAAACTTATGTCAAACGCTTGGAAGACCTTGAGAAAATAGCTTCCAGCTTCTCTGGTATAAGCAAAAGCTATGCTATTCAGGCAGGAAGGGAGCTGAGAATAATGGTAGAGGCAGATAAAGTCTCAGATGAAGAAGCAGTTGTTCTGGCACGAGAGATTGCCAAAAAAATTGAAACCGAGCTCAGCTATCCCGGTCAGATTAAGGTTGTGGTGATTAGAGAAACAAGAGCTGTTGAATATGCTAAATAGGAGTATTTTGAATGAGGATATTGTTTTTTGGTGATATTGTCGGCAGACCCGGAAGAAAAGCTGTTCAGCGAGTTCTACCCGAGCTTTGCGAGCGGTATCAGGTGGAGCTGGTTGGTGCTAATGTTGAAAACTCCGCAGGCGGATTTGGCTTGACCAAAGATATATACAATCAGCTTCTGGAGATGGGCATAGATTTTATGACCAGCGGAAATCATATCTGGGATAAAAAAGAGTTGGTTAAGGAAATAGCTGAACTTGAAAGACTTCTCCGTCCTGCCAATTTCTCCCCTCGTGCACCGGGCAAAGGCACGCTTATTCTTCAGGCAAATGATGTGCCTGTGGCAATAATAAACCTAAGCGGTAGGGTTTTTATGGACCCATGCGAATGCCCTTTTTTGACCGCAGAGAAAGAAATTGATAATCTACCAAAAGAAGTGAAAGTTATTATCATTGATTTTCACGCTGAGGCAACCAGTGAAAAAAATGCCATTGGCTGGTTCCTTGATGGTAAGGTAAGTGCAATTCTCGGCACCCATACACATATCCCCACTGCTGATGAGCGCATTCTTCCCAGAGGAACCGCATACATAACAGATGTCGGTATGTGCGGTCCAATTAACTCTGTAATTGGAATTAAGCCTGCTCAAACCATAGAACGATTTATAACTGGCATTCCTCATCGGTTTGAAGTGGCAAGCGGTCCTGTATGGATTAATGCGGTCTTTGTGGAAATTGATAATACAAGCGGAAAAGCATTAAAAATTGAACGCATCCAAAAAATTTTAGAGAACTAAAGGAGGTAAAAAATGAATAAAAAAATCTTTGCCATCATCACCGGAATCTTTCTTGCCCTCATCTTCCTGAGCCTAACTCCTCAAGAAATTGACCAGATGATTAAAAAAGCAGATAAGCTGGAAGATGAAGGAAAGTATGAAGAATCAAATAAAATACTTTTTGAAGTTCTCAAAGCAGACCCAAACAACAAATATGCCTACTGGATGATTGCAAGAAATTATTACAATATCGGCGAGTTACTTCCTCAAGAAAAGGAGAAGGAAAAGCTAGATTATTATATCAAATGCGAGCAGTGGGCAAGAAAAGGCGCGGAGAAAAATCCAGATGTAGCGGAAAATTATTTTTATATTGCAGTGGGAATGAGCCAGCAGGCGCTGGTTAAAGGCATAGCAAAGAGCCTTGCCCTCGCTGATGACATAGAAAAAATGTATCTTAAGACCCTTGAGATGCATCCCACATATTGCACAGAGACTGATTCCACCGAGGCAAATACCCATTTTGCTCTCTGCCAATTTTACCGCAAGGTTCCGGAAAGCAGATTGATGAAGCTGTTTTTTGGAAC
>CAZQJX010000101.1:0-8798 GCA_964592965.1 uncultured bacterium | reverse complement strand
CAAAATTAAAATTTGATTAAAATTCTTGACAAGAGACCAAAATTATGATAAGCAAATTTGCAAATCGGAGCAATTAGCAACCAGCTCCGGCATCCTGAAAGAAGTTCAACCATTGGGTGACGACAGCGGGGTAAATCATTGGCAGGAGCATTCAATAGCAATAAGCAACTTTTTGCTCAAACAGACAAGTTTTTAAATTGGCTCTCCTCAAAAGCAGAAAAATATGAGATTTTTGCACCTAATCCCTCTCGCCAGCTTATTAAGTTTTCACAACAGCAGATTTCTCAAATTGATTTCAATCTTTCCCGCTCAATTGACCCGATAAAATCTCTTTTCTTTCCTGCTCGGGTTAATCTCGGCTCTCCTTTTATCTCTGAAGAAACCTCTATGGCTGAAATTCCCGAGCGCATCCTCATCGGTGCAAGAGCCTGCGATTTATCCAGCCTTGAAATCCTTGATTATGTGTTTTTAGCCGGAGAGCTTAAAGATGAAGCCTATGAAGCCCGCAGGCAAAAAACCATCATCATATCTCAAGATTGCTTTAGCTTTGCTGATAGCTGTTTTTGCATTGGTTTGGGCGGAGAGGTTTATCCTGAAAAAGGTTTTGACCTGAATTTAAGCCCCATTGATGATGGCTTAATCATAGAAGTTGGCTCTGAGAAAGGAGCAAGGTTAATCAGCACTGCTGATTTTTCTCCTGCTACTGACCAGCAGATTGCTCAAAAACAGGAAAAAAGAAAAAAGGCTCATTCTGAGCTGGAAAGCATAATCAAAGAAAAAGGTTATGATTTTCGTGGCAAGGATTTAAAGCTCATCATTGATACAAGTGCAGAAGCTGGCATCTGGCTTAAACAAGCAGAAAAATGTGTGGAATGCGCAGGATGCAATCTCATCTGTCCCACCTGCCATTGCTTTATCCTGAGCGATTGGCAAGAAAAGGAAGGGTTTGTTCGGTTTCAGAGCTGGGACTCCTGCCAGTATAGGAATTTTGCCCGTGTGGCAGGTGGAGCCAATCCCCGCAGGTTCAGGTATCAAAGGCTTCGCAATCGCTATGAAAAGAAATTCAGCTTTTTTATCTCCGAGCTTGGTCGTTATGCCTGTGTTGGTTGTGGAAGGTGCGTTGAAGCCTGCGGTGGAGGGATAGATATAAGAGAGGTTTTAAAGGAGCTTACAAGTGGCTAAGGTATATAAGGCGCTTCGGGCAGAGCTCGTTCGGGTGATTGATGAGACCCCGAACATAAAGACCCTTGTTCTTTGCCCAGAAAGACCTTTCCCGTTTGCTACTGGTCAGTTTGCAGAGCTGATGATTCCTGGCGTGGGCGAGGCGCCATTTACCCCTTCCAGCTCTCCCAGCAAGCCTGAAGAAATTGAAATGACCATAATGAAGGCGGGAAGGCTCACTGCCAAGATTCACGAGCTCAGCCCAGGAGCGGTTTTAGGCTTGCGCGGTCCTTATGGAAAGGGCTATCCGCTTGAGAAGTTTCAGGGAAAGACCGTGCTTATTGTTGGTGGTGGTGTGGGCTTGGCTCCGCTTCGCAGTTTGCTTTTTGCTCTCTTTGAGGAGCTGGATAAATACGAAAGGGTGATTTTAGCTTATGGCGCTCGCACTCCCAAAGACTTGGTTTATAAAGACGGGCTTAAAGAATGGGCGCAGAAAATTGAGGTTCATCTTACTGTGGATGTGGGCGATGAGAGCTGGAGCGGAAAAGTCGGCGTGGTGACAACCTTGCTTCCAGAAATTCAGGTGGATGTGGAGCGAAGCGTGGCTGTGGTTTGCGGTCCGCCGATTATGATGAAGTTCACAACCAGAGACCTATTGGCAAAGGGCTTTAAGCCAGAGCAAATTTATCTCTCTATGGAAAAGAATATGAGCTGTGGGATAGGCAAGTGCGGTCATTGCCGGCTGGGACCTTTTTATGTTTGCAGAGATGGTCCTGTTTTCAGCTATGACCAGCTGGAAAAAATAGCGAATATCTGGGATTAGGAAGATGGCAAAGATACTGGTTAATTTTAATATCTGTCAGGATTGCCTTGAGTGTGAGGCACGCTGTTCTTATCCATATCACCCGGAAAATCCGGGAATAGAGGCTCTGCGTGAGCGCATAGCCAGAGAGCTTATTTGCAGAAAGTGTGAGGAGCATTTCTGCGTAAAAGCCTGTCCCAAAGATGCGCTGGATGTGCTTGAAGGCGGATTGCTCAAGCGCAACCTTTTCCGCTGTGTGGGATGCTATAGCTGTGCACTTGCCTGTCCGTTTGGCACTTTGTATCAGAGTTATTTGGTTTATCGCTCTCAGATATGCGACCAATGCATAGAGCGAGAGCCTTTATGCGTAAAAACCTGTCCCAAAGATGCGCTTAAACTGGTAGAGGAAGTTCCAGAAGAGGCAAAACCAATCTCAGAGCGGGTGGCAGTGATTGGAGAATTCTGGCAAGAAAAGGAGCCAGTGAAATGAACATTGCCTGGTACGGCTTTTGGTATTTGATTTTTCCAGGGTTTTTGTTCCTGATTGTGTGTGGTGTATTTGTGAGCTGGCTTGACCGTAAGCTCACTGCTCGGCTTCAGTTCCGAGTGGGACCGCCTCTTAGTCAACCGCTCTGGGATGTGCTTAAGCTTATGGGCAAAGAAACCATCATACCTCGCTCTGCCTCTCGTGGTATGTTCATCTTCAGCCCGCTTTTGGGCTTGGCAGGAGCGGTTTTGGCAGGAGCTATGCTTTTGGTGAATGCTTTTTGGAGCGAGGCGAGCTTTGTTGGTGATGTTATTGTTCTTATCTATCTTCTTTTGCTTCCCAGCTTGGCGATAATTCTCGGTGGACTGGCAAGTGGCAATCCCATTGCTGGGGTTGGCTCTGCTCGTGAAATGAAGCTTCTTTTTGCCTATGAGCTCAGCCTGCTTATTGCTCTTGGCGTGGTTTTAATCCAGACAGGCGGAAAATTAAAAATCGCAGAGATTGTCGCATGGCAAGCAAGCCACCGGGCAATTGCTTTGAGCATTTCAGGTGCGCTTGCGCTTATTGTCTCTGTTTTCTGTGCGCAGGCAAAGCTAGGCGCAGTTCCATTTGATTTAGCAGAGGCAGAGACCGAGCTGAGCGCAGGCGCTTTAATTGAGTATTCTGGCGTGCTTCTTGGCATCTACAAGCTCACCCGTATGATTATGCTGGTGGTAATGCCGATGTTTGTTGTGGTGATTTTTCTAGGAGGTGTTAAGGCAACGCTTTTGGGCATAATTTGGGCAATTATTAAGTATTTGATTTTGCTGATTGTGTTTGTGCTTATTCGCAATACTAATCCCAGATTAAGGATTGACCAGGCAATAAGGTTTTTCTGGTATGGAATGGGTGGACTGGGGCTGGTAGCAATTATTCTCGCTATTTTGGGGTGGTGAGATGAGCTTAAAAATAAAAGCACTGACAAAATCGCCTTGGGTATTTCATTTTTGCTCAGGAAGCTGCAATAACTGCGATATTGAAATTTTAGATTGCCTTACACCTCGCTATGATTTGGAGCGGTTTGGAATTCTTTTGGTTGGAAGTGTGCGCCACGCAGATGTAATTCTGGTGAGCGGAGCGCTCAACAAAAAAGGGGCAATAAGGCTTAAGCGAATTTGGGAGCAGGCACCCAAGCCCTGCGCAGTTATTGCGGTTGGAAGCTGTGCTTGCGGGCAGGGAATTTTCAAAGGAAGCTATGCCATCTCTGAAGTGCCTTATGATGAGGTGGTTCCTGTGAGCGCTTATATTCCGGGCTGTCCGCCCAAGCCAGAGGCAATTATTGCTGGTGTGGCTAGAGTGCTTGAAAAACTAAGGAGCGGAAAATGAGCGAGCGGGCAGAAAGCTTAAAAACAGCTTTGGGCGAGCGGATAATTTCGCTTGAGGAGCGAAGCCAGAAAAGAATTTACATTGAGGTAGCTCCAGAAAATCTGGTAAGTGTTGCCAGCTATATTTTTAATGATTTAAGCGCACGATTTGCAACTGCCAGCGGAATGGAGACAGAAAAGGAATTTGAAATTCTTTATCATTTTGCTTTTGATTCTGAGCACAGGCTGGTGATGCTCAGGCTAAGACTTCCAAAAGATAATCCTGCAGTGCCAAGCCTTGCTAATCTGATTAAAGGAGCAGAGTTTATTGAAAGGGAAATTCACGAACTGCTTGGCATAGATTTTCCAGACCATCCGAACTTAAAACCCTTGCTTTTGCCTGAAAACTGGCCTGAGGGAGTTTATCCATTGCGGAGAGAAAAGAGATGAAATCAGTAATACCCATAGGACCGTTTCATCCGCTTCAGGAAGAGCCTGAGCTCTTCCTTTTGGAAGTGGATGGCGAGACCGTGACCGATATAGAGGTGAGAATCGGATATAACCACAGAGGCATTGAGAAAATCTCTGAAAGCAAAACCTATGACCAGGTGACATTTTTAATTGAGCGCATCTGCGGAATTTGTTCCACCAGCCATCCAATTGCTTATGTTCAGGCGGTTGAGGAAATTGTTGGCTGTGAGGTTCCGGAGCGGGCACTTTATATCCGTGCCATTATTGCTGAGCTGGAGAGGATTCACAGTCATCTTCTTTGGGCAGGACTTGCTGGGCATTTTCTCGGCTATAACACGGTCTGGATGTGGGCGTGGAAATACCGGGAGCCAGTGCTAGATATCCTTGAGCTTCTTACCGGCAACCGCAATCACTATGCGATGATGAAAGTTGGCGGAGTGAGAAGAGATATTCCACCGGAAAATGTTGAGCCAACAATGAAAATGCTGGATGAGCTTGAGAAAAAGCTGGATATGCTCACCAAAGCGGTGCTAGATGACCCTGTGCTTCATCGCCGATTAAAAGGCATTGGCATACTTAGCAAAAAAGATATTCACGATTATTCAGCAGTGGGACCAACTGCCAGAGCAAGCGGTGTGCCCATTGATGTGAGAAGAGACCATCCCTATGCCTCTTATGACCGAGTGGATTGGAAGGTAATTACAACTGAAAACGGAGATGTGTTTGATAAAGTCCTGGTTCGGCTACTTGAATGCTTTGAATCCATCAAAATCATCAGGCAGTGCCTTGAAAAGATGCCGAGCGGTCCTATTGATGCTGGCGTGAAGGAGATTCCGCCGGGCGAGGGAATTGGGCATGCTGAGGCTCCACGAGGAGAGACTTTTCATTATGTCCGTTCTGATGGCTCCAATCGTCCAATTCGGCATAAAGTTAGGGCACCAACATATATGAACCTTCCCACCTGCAAGGCAAGTGTAGTGGGAGAGGACATTGCAGATGCAACCATTATTCTTGCTGCCATTGACCCGTGTTATTGTTGCACAGAGAGAATGGCAGTAGTGGATTACAAGACCAAAAAGCCTGTTTATTCAGCTTCGGATTTGATTCAGCTTAGTCAGGAAAAAACAGCTCGGATTAAAAAGGAGCTTTTCGGATGAGCGGAGAGTGGCTGTTAATCTTAATAGTTGTGCCTGCGCTCTTTGCGCTTTTGGGATACATCTTTCCTAAGCGGGCTTGGGGGATTAATGCGCTTTTGGCTGTTTTGGTAAGTGGCTTTGGCGCGGTTATGAGCGGATGGGGATTTGTTAAGGCAAAGTCCAGCCCGATTATCTGGAGGCTTTCTGAAGTAGGCTGGCTTGGGTTCTGGCAGGGAAGAAAAATCCTTTACGCAGATGCTCTGGCAATGGGAATGGCGTTTTTAGCCAGCCTTTTAGCATTTGTTCTTCTTATCTGGGCGCTGGGCTGGCTTCGTAAAAATGACGGAAAGATTGGCAAGGGATTTTTCATCAATGCCCTTTGGATTTTGGCAGGGAGTTATGCAGTATTTTTCTCTGACCATCTTTTGGCACTTTGCGTTTTCTGGGGATTTTTGGGAATTCCATTTTACCTTATGCTCCAGGCAAGCCCAGATGCAAATGATGCTTCCAAAAAAACCCTGATTATTCTCGGTGCAACAGATTCTATGCTGATTATGGGCATTGGTATTGTCTGGCTATTAACTTCCAGCTTCTGGATCAGCGAGCTTAATGTTCTTACTAATTCAAAGAGTGCGGTTTTGGCATATCTGCTTATTATATCTGCCAGCTTTGCCAAAGCAGGTGGTATGCCGTTTCATTCTTGGATACCAGATGCGAGCGAAACTGGTCCTGTTCCCGCGGTTTCTCTGGTGCCGGCATCGCTGGATAAGCTTTTAGGAATTTATCTGCTTGTTCGTGCTACTTTGGATATTTTCACCATCACCAGCGGGCTTAAAATCTTGCTTTTGATGATTGGCGCAATAACCATTTTAGGCGGGGTTTTGGGAGCGCTGGTTCAGCATCATTTCCGAAGGCTTCTTGGATTCCACGCAGTCAGTCAGGTGGGATATATGATTGTGGGAGTGGGCACAGCAACTGTGCTCGGCATAGCAGGTGGACTCTTCCATATGCTCAATAATGCCATTTACAAGGCGCTTCTTTTTCTCGGAGCAGGTGAGATTGAAAAGCGCACAGGCACGCAGGAGCTAAAAGAACTGGGCGGGCTGGCAAAGCTGTTTCCAGTGAGCTTTTTCAGCTTTTTAATTGCCTCTTTGGCAATAAGCGGTGTTCCGCCTTTAAACGGCTTTTTCTCCAAGTGGATGATTTACCAGAGCATTGTTGAGTTAAGCAGGGAATTTCCCAGACTCTGGGTGTTTATCCTTCTTTCAGCGATGTTTGGCAGTGCGCTTACACTGGCGAGCTTTATTAAGCTTTTATACAGCTCTTATCTTGGCTCCAAGCCTGCGGAGCTCAAGGTAAATGACAATCAAGCAGGAAAGATATTAATGCAAGGCTCAATGCTTGTGCTTGCTCTTTCCTGCCTTGCTTTGGGAATATTTGCTTACAAGCTCGGACTCAGCTGGCTTTTTGAGCCAATGCTGGGAAAAAAGGTGGAGATGGCTGGACTCTGGACACCGATTTCAGCGCTGGTGCTCTTGCTTGTAGGCTTGGGCGTGGGATATGTCATTTACCTTTTTGGTGCGGGTATTAAATATCGTGAAGATGAGACTTATATGCTGGGCGAGACGCCAGAGGAATTTGGCTATAGCGGTCCTGATTTTTATCGCACCATAGAGGCAGAGCTTAAGCCATTTGCTCGGCTTTATGAATGGATGAAAGGTGGCTGGTATGACCTTTATGACTGGGGAAGAAGAATTACCTTTTATTTCTCTGATTTGCTCCGCTACCTGCATAGCGGAAATCTTTTGACCTATGTAAGCTGGTGCATTTTGGGAGTGGTGATACTTCTCTGGGTATTTTTCCAGCTCGGATAAAAGGGGAGAGGAAATGGTTGAGCTTTTGACATTAATTCTAATCTTTATGATTATCGCGGGAATTTTAGCAATAGAGACCGATGACCTTGTGAGCGCTGTTGTCAGTATGGGTGCAGTGGGCTTTGGCTTGAGCGTATGCTTTATGCTCCTAAGAGCGCCAGATGTAGCTTTGGTGCAGATAGTTGTTGAGGTGATTATTCTTATTCTTTTGCTTCGTGGAACCATTGGTATGGGGGTGAAGACTATAAGCGGTCATCGTGACCGTGCAGGAATGACCGCAGGAGTGGTGTTGGTGGTGATATTTTTGGTGCTAGCTATTTATGTAGCTGGGGAGCTTCCTAAATTTGGCGAGCCAGGATTTGTTAAGTTTGCAGATTCGCCGAGCTGGACTTATTTAAAATCTGCTCTTTCCAAAACAGGTGCCAGCAATGCGGTTAATGCGGTTCTGTTAGATTTTCGTGGATATGATACTTTGGGCGAGGTGATTGTTCTTTTCACCGCGGTTTTAGGAAGCATAGCCCTTCTTAGAAGAAAGCATCGCCAGGAGAAAAAGCAATGAATGAGGGAATGAGCCTGATTGTAAAGACTATAGCCCGCTGGGTGGTTGGGTTTATCTTTCTTTATGGCATTTACACGCTTGCCTATGGTCATCTAAGCCCGGGTGGTGGATTTGCAGGCGGAGTAATTCTTGCCTGCTCGTATGTTCTTATTTTGATTGCTTATGGAAAGAAATTCGCCTTTAAGAATCTTGACTGGAGAATCGCTCGCTCCCTTGATTCCATCGGTGGATTTCTCTTTTTAGCTTTGGCTTTTCTGGGCTTGCTTTTTGCGGTTAATGGTAGTGCGTATTTCTTTGCCAATTTTATTCAAAAGCATCATCCGGGAAAGCCTTTTCACCTTTTTAATGGCGGAATTATTCCCATTGGTAATGTGGTGATTGGCATAAAGGTTTTGGCGAGTGTGTTTATTGCGGTCGTGCTTTTGAGCGTGCTTCGGCTTTTTGATGAGCGTGGTGAGCGGACTTTTGAGAGTATGGAGGAAGAAAAATGATTATCTACCTTTTGGTCTTCATACTTTTCTGCGTGGGCTTGTATGGATTGGTTAGTCAGCGCAATTTAATCAAGCTGATTATCAGTTTGAGTATAGTTGAGAGTTCGGTTTATCTGTTTTTGGTGAGTGCGGGCTGGCGCAAAGATGCAGAAGCGCCGATTATGAAGCTGGGGGAGAAGGCAGGAGAGTTTGCCCTGCGAGCAGTTGACCCATTTCCACAGGCAATGGTTTTAACCGCAATTGTCATTGGTGTGGGCATTTTGGCTTTGCTTATCACCATTGCGCTCAGGATATATCATCGCTATGGCACCTATGACATAACAGAAATTCGGAGGCTAAAAGGGTAATGAAAGCGCTGGTTCCATATCTGGTTATTATTCCGCTGGCTTTTGGTCTGCTTATACCTTTACTGGCACGGGCGCAGGTTCGTCTGGCAGATGTTTTTGGCAATCTCGCAAGCTTTGCGCTTTTGGT
>CAZQJX010000100.1:0-8850 GCA_964592965.1 uncultured bacterium | reverse complement strand
GGAAAAGATTTCATTCCAAAGGCTCCTTATCTCTTCTGGAAGCTCAAGCTCAGGAAGAAGTTTTCTCACCTCATCTAAATCCAGCTTTTTAATATCCTCTTCTCGC
Source organism: uncultured bacterium (assembly GCA_964592965.1). Lineage (GTDB taxonomy): Bacteria > RBG-13-61-14 > RBG-13-61-14 > RBG-13-61-14 > DRUE01 > CAZKMM01. The sequence continues at coordinate 8,744 of CAZQJX010000100.1, read as the reverse complement.
CCATAAATGAGAACCTGCTGGATATACCATTTTCGCAGGGAAGGGTTGTTGAGGTCCAGCTCATCCACAGACCAGACAATATATTTTTTCGGCTTCATTTTTATTAAAACTATAACACTTTGGGCTTGACTGCAAAAAGCTTTTTAAAGGTCATATTTTGTTAAGTCTTTCCGAATAAAATTATGAATGGAAAAGGTGGTTTTAATAGTTGATGAAGAGCCTTTGATTATTTCTCGGCTGAAGAGGCTTTTGGAAAGAAGAGGGTTTTCAGTGGTCAGTGCTGAGCGAGCAGAGCAAGCGCTTGTTAAGCTGGCGACCAGAAAGATAGACTTGGTTATGGTGGATTTTGGTCTTAGCGGTATTAATGGTGCGGAGCTTTTGGAGCGGGTTAAGCGGTTTTATCCTCAGGTGAAAAGGGTTTTAATGACCAGCGGAGTGCCTTCTCCTGCTATTAAAAAAGCGGTTAAGAACAGCACTGCTCAGGCGGTAATTGAAAAGCCCTGGGAAGAAGACGAGCTTTTGGAAGTAGTTGAAAATCTTCTTTCAGAAAAGGGCGAATGATTTTTTAAAGCTTTTGGCGATTTTCAGGCAATTAAATTCAGCTTTTATTTTCACACTTAAAATCAGGTTTAAGCTTCAGCCAATTAGAAGAGTATTTAATTTAGCATATTAAAATTTATACTGATTTTTGTATGCTGTTTTAAGATTAAATCGTTGATTTAAAATTTTTGTCATTAAAGCAAAGATATTTATCAGAATGTTTTCAGGCGTAAGTGCTTTTTTAATCAGTCTTTCAAACTGAAAAAACTAAAAGCCAAAATAGTTATCAGAATGTTTTTCAGGGGTGATGAATATTTATGAAGGTTTTAGATGAGATTATCAGCAGGGATTTTAAAAAGCTTTGCTGGTGCTTTTATTCATCAACAAATTCCACTTTTATAATTTCGTAAGTTTTTTCTCCTTTGGGTGATTTTATGGTGACTTCATCACCCTCCAGTTTTCCAATTAAAGCACGGGCAAGCGGACTCTGATAAGATATTTTTCCCTTCTCTGGCTCTGCCTCGTAGCTTCCAACAATCTGGTATCTGATGCGCTCGCCTGTATCCACATCTTCCAGCTCAACAGTTGCGCCAAAGACAACTTTATCTCCGCTCAGCTTGCTTATATCCACAACACGGGCACGGGCAAGTTTATCTTCCAAATCCCTGATCTTGGCTTCAATCAAAGCCTGCTTGTCCTTGGCATATTGATACTCTGCATTTTCGCTCAGGTCCCCATAGGAGCGGGCGTGCTCTATCTCCTTGGCAATCTTTATCCGCTCCTCGCTCCGAAGGCGCTCAAGCTCCTGCCTGAGCTTCTCATAACCTTTTCTGGTCATAGGCTCTTCAATCAGCGCCATTTTTCCTCTCCCCAAGATTTTTGTTTCAAGTGATGATTATAGCTAGTTTGAAAAGGAATGCAATTGGTTAAATCAATTTTAATTGCTGAGGTCGCTCTTGATAATAATCTTGAAGAGGCTTTACACCAAGCTCCTTCTGCCGAAGCCAAGATATAGCCAACGCTCCTGCATAAGCTCCAGGAATAGTGGTGAAATAAGGAATGTTTCTTAAAAGCGCGCTTCTTCTTATGCTAAAGCTATCTCTTATCTCTTCCTTCCCCTGTGTAGTGTTGATTACTAGCTGAATTTTTCCCTGATTGATTAAATCAACAATGTGCGGTGAGCCTTCTTTGACCTTGTTTACAGGCTCCACCTGCTTTAATCCTGCATTCTGCAGGAACTTTGCAGTTCCCCGTGTTGCAACTATTTTAAATCCCTCACGAAGCAGTCTTTCTGCCACCCGCACCACCAAAGGTTTATCATGGTCTTTCACACTGATAAAAGCAGTCCCTTGAGTAGGAAGATTCATTCCTGAGGCAAGTTGGCTCTTGGCATAAGCGCTCGGAAAATCATAATCTATGCCCATAACCTCACCTGTGCTTTTCATCTCTGGTCCCAAAAGCACATCAACATTGGGAAATTTGGTAAAAGGAAATACTGCTTCTTTAACTGCCATATGCTCGGGAATAACCTCTTCAGTAAATCCCAGCTCCCTCAAGGTCTTTCCCACCATAACCTTAGCTGCGATTTTTGCCAAAGGCTTTCCTATTGCCTTGGAGACAAAAGGTATGGTTCGGCTTGCTCTTGGATTTACTTCTAGAACATAAATCTCTCCGTCTTTGATTGCATACTGCACATTCATAAGCCCGCGCACCCCGAGCTCAAGGGCAAGGGCACGGGTCTGGCGGGCAATCTCCCTTTGAATTTCCCAATCAAGCGAATAAGGCGGAAGAACGCAGGCGCTATCCCCAGAATGAACACCTGCCTCTTCAATATGCTCCATAATCCCACCAATCACCACCAGCTCTCCATCTGCCACGCAGTCCACATCCACCTCAATGGCATCTTGAAGGAATCGGTCAATAAGAATAGGATGGTCTGGTGATACCCGCACCGCCTCTTTCATATACCTTCGCAAGTCCTCTTCATCATAAACAATCTCCATTGCCCTTCCGCCAAGAACATAGCTAGGACGAACCAGAACTGGATAACCGATTTTCCTAGCAATCTCAACCGCCTCTTCAAAAGAGCGGGCTGTGCCGTTTTCTGCCTGCTTGAGACCGAGCTTGGCAAGAAGCTCTGCAAAGCGTTTTCTGTCTTCTGCTCGGTCAATAGAATCTGGGCTTGTGCCAAGAATTTTCACTCCTGCCCGCTCCAGTGGAACCGCTAGCTTAAGCGGAGTCTGCCCGCCGAACTGAACAATCACCCCTTCAGGATTTTCCTCACGAACTATCTCCAGAACATTCTCAAAGGTGAGTGGCTCAAAATAGAGCCTGTCTGAGGTGTCATAATCAGTGCTTACGGTTTCAGGGTTGCAGTTGACCATAATGGTCTCATAGCCAAGCTCCCTAAGGGCAAAAACCGCATGCACACAGCAATAGTCAAATTCAATTCCCTGCCCAATGCGGTTGGGACCTCCACCCAAAATCACCACTTTTTTTCTTTTGGTGGGCTTTGCTTCATCTTCCAAATCATAAGTGGAGTAAAGATAGGGAGTGTATGCCTCAAACTCAGCAGCGCAGGTATCAACAGTTTTATAAACCGTTCGCTGATTGTATTTTTCACGGAGATGACGGATTTCATCTTCGGTTGTTCCGATGATTTGCGCAATTCTTCGGTCAGAAAACCCCATCTGCTTTGCCTGCCAGAGGGTATCAGAATCAAGCTCCTCTGCGGATTTTTTTCGGGCAAGCTCCGCTTCAAATTCAACAATCTCCTGAATCTGCTTTAAGAACCAGGGGTCAATTTTGCTGAGTTCGTAAATTTCATCAATGCTCAGCCCTGCACGAAATCCATCAGCAATAAACCATAATCTTTTGGAATTGGGAATGCGGATTTTTTCCCGAATAAGCTCTAGGGTTTTTTTATCTGGCTTTCCGTTTAGGCTTACTTGCGGTTCAAATCCGTAGCTATCAATTTCTAGGGAGCGGATGGCTTTTTGGAGCGCTTCTTTAAATGTCCTGCCAATAGCCATTACCTCGCCCACGCTTTTCATCTGGGTGGTGAGCCTGTCTTCGGTTCCTGGGAATTTCTCAAAGGTGAATCTGGGAATTTTCACCACCACATAGTCAATGGTTGGCTCAAAGCTGGCAGGAGTTTCTCGGGTGATGTCGTTTCGGATTTCATCAAGTGTGTATCCCACAGCCAGCTTGGCTGCGATTTTGGCAATAGGAAAGCCAGTGGCTTTGCTGGCAAGGGCAGAGCTTCGGCTCACCCTCGGGTTCATCTCTATAACCACCAGCTCGCCGTTTTCAGGATTGACCGCAAACTGAATATTTGAACCACCAGTATCAACCCCAATCTCCCGAATTATGGCAATAGCAGCGTCGCGCATAATCTGATACTCTTTATCTGTAAGGGTCTGCGCTGGAGCAACAGTGATGGAATCGCCTGTATGAATGCCCATTGGGTCAAAGTTCTCTATGGGGCAGATGATGACCACATTGTCTTTAAGGTCGCGCATTACCTCAAGCTCAAACTCCTTCCAGCCAATCACGCTTTGCTCAATTAAGATTTCATTTACAGGGCTTTCTTTAAGACCCCACTGGGCGAATTCCTCAAATTCTTTATCATTGGTTGCGACATTTCCGCCGGTTCCGCCTAAAGTAAAGCTGGGACGGATTATAGCTGGGTATTTCACTTCTTTAATTATTTCCCACGCTTGCTCCATTGAGGTGGCAAGCCCGCTTCTGGGAAGTTTGAGCCCGATTTTCTCCATAGATTTTTTGAAAAGCTCTCGGTTTTCTGCCTTGCGGATAGCTTCCACACTTGCGCCGATGAGCTGAACACCATATTTTTCCAGCACGCCCATTTCTGCGAGGGCAACCGCAGTGTTGAGCGCGGTCTGACCGCCAAGGGTGGGAAGAAGCGCATCGGGTCGCTCTGCCTCAATTACTTTGGCGACCATTTCAGGAGTAATGGGTTCAATGTAGGTGCGATGAGCAAATTCCGGGTCGGTCATAATGGTTGCGGGATTGGAATTGACAAGCACAACCTCATAGCCCTCTTCTTTTAAAGCTTTAATTGCTTGGGTGCCAGAATAATCAAACTCGCACGCCTGCCCGATTACAATTGGACCCGAGCCTATAATTAAAATCTTTTTTATGTCTGTTCGCTTGGGCATTAATATATCCCCTGCTTCCAGCCGCGATACAAGCCAGCTTGTTCCATTGCCCGCTCCGCCTCGTAATATTCCTTTCTGGTAATCCGTCTTGAAATTTCAGGATATTCAAAAGCGCGATGAGCTGGAAAATACTGGCTCATCAGGCTGATGGCGGTCTCGGGCGATACTTCTTCTGCCAAAAACTTCATAATTCCTTCAGTGCCTGCAAGCCCGTCTGGTAAAATCAGATGCCTGACCAAAAGCCCCCTTTGTGCCACTCCTGTATCATCCAAAACCAAATCTCCAACCTGACGGTGCATTTCCTTTATGGCTCTGCGGTTCACCTCAACATAGTCTGGCGCTTTGGAATATCTTTCTGCTACTTTGTTGTCATTGTATTTCATATCTGGCATATAGATATCCACGATGCCATCAAGTAGCTCAAGCTCTTCAAGAGAGTCATACCCGCCAGTATTATAAACAAGCGGAATTTTAAGCCCGCGCTCTTTGGCAATTAAAAGCGCTTCTAAAATCCAAGGAACCATATGAGTGGGGGTGACAAAGTTTATGTTGTGAGCGCCCTGATGCTGAAGCTCCAGCATCATTTCCGCAAGTCTCTCTGTGCTCACGGCATTGCCGTGCCCGAGCTGGCTTATGGGATAGTTCTGGCAGAAAACACAGCGGAGATTGCAGTGAGTGAAAAATATAGTCCCAGAGCCTCTCCAGCCGGATATTCCCGGCTCCTCTCCAAAATGGAGATTATAACTGCTTACCTCAGCCTTTGCTCCTGCTCCGCAAAAGCCGCGCTCTCCTTCAAGCCGATTGACCTCGCACTTTCTCGGACAAAGCCGGCAAGGATTTAAAAGCGAAAAAGCCTTTTTAATCCGCTCCTCAAGCTCTCGGTCGCTCAGCTTAAGATAAGCAGGCACAAATTTTTCTTCTTCTGAGCTATTCCGTTTCATCGGCAAAGCTCTTTCAGCTTCATTCTCGGATACCTTATGGATTTAATAGCAATGGCTCTTAGTTCCTTAAAAAATTCTTCCTTTGGCAATTTATTTTTTCGCACCAAGCGAATTTTCTTTCTGCAATATTTTTTCAGCTCAAAAGGAAGATAAAAGAAAGCATCAGTGAAAAACAGGCTTCCAGAAATGTTAAGAACCCTTGCTAGAACAAGGTCTCCTGCTTTTAAATTGACTTCCAGCCCATATACAGGGTCAAATTTTTTTTTGCTAACCAGCTCTTTTACCACTGCTTTTTCAGGCAAGATTTTTTTAATTTCAAAAAGCCCGTATATTTGGCGCGAAAAATCACCAAGAGCGTTTTTTTCTATTGGTTCAAGTTCATTTTGTTTTTCTTCTAGAAATTTTTGCCAGAGCCTTTTTCCGTCTTCAAGTGGGAAATCAAAGATAAACCATTCAATAAAATTAGCCAGCTCAAGCTCAGCAGATTCGCTATTTTCTTGAGGAATGCCCAGCTGGTCAAAAAAATTATTTTTCGCTTCTTTAAGAGCAAGTGCAAACTGCTCTTCGCCAGCATACTCTTCTATTCTCTGCAGTAATTTGCTCAAAAGCTCTTTCATCTTCTTTCCAGTAGCTGAACAAATCGGTCAAAAAGATAGCCTGAATCGTGCGGTCCGGGCGATGCCTCTGGATGATACTGTATGCTGTAAATAGGAAGCTCCTTGTGAACCATTCCTTCTACTGTATGGTCATTGAGGTTGATGTGTGTGAGCTTAAAAGGAAAATCCTCGCGCTCAAAATACTCCTTTTTTACTGCAAAGCAGTGATTTTGACTGGTGATTTCCACCTTTCTGGTGGCAAGGTCCATTACCGGATGATTTGCGCCGTGATGACCGAACTTGAGCTTTTCTGTCTGGGCTCCAAAGGCTCGGGAAAGAATTTGATGACCCAAGCAGATGCCGAAAATAGGCATATCTGGTCGTTTTTTCACAATCTGACGAATTGTCTCTGCAACATAGTCGCATCCTGCAGGGTCTCCTGGACCATTGGAAACAAAGATGCCATCAGGATTTTCTTTTAAAATTTCTTCTGCTCCTGTGCTCGCAGGCACCACCCGAACAAAAATTCTTCGGTCTGAAAGCATTCTCAAAATATTGGTTTTAATCCCGCAGTCAATGGCAACGACTTTAAACTTTGGCTCAGGAAGGTCTTTTTTATACCCTGCTCCCAGCTCCCAAGTTCCTTCATAAAAATCATAGGGCTCAGAGCAGGTGACCTCTTTTACCAAATCCCTTCCCACAATTCCCGGTGCCTTGTGGAGCTTTTCCAATAAACTTTCAGGATTAAAGTCTTCAGTGGAAATAATCCCCTGCATTGAGCCTTCCAGCCTGATATGCCGGGTGAGGAAGCGGGTATCAATTCCTTCAATTCCCACAATCCCGTTTTTTTTCAAAAACTCATCAAGGGTTATTTTGGAGCGAAAATTGGAAGGAAAATCCTGATACTCCCTGACAACAAATCCTTCAACCCATATCCGCCAGCTCTCCATATCCTCTTCATTAATTCCTGTGTTGCCTATCTGCGTGTAGGTCATTGTCACTATTTGACCGCAATAAGATGGGTCAGTGAGAATCTCTTGATACCCGGTCATACCGGTGTGAAAAACCACCTCACCTATGGTTTCGCCCTCAGCACCAAAATTCCAGCCCCATAAAATGGTGCCGTCAATCAGCGCCAGAGTTGCTTTTTTCTTTTTTCTCATTTTTCCAGCGGATAGTATTTTCCTGCAATAAAAACTCCAACCGGCTTACCCAAAAGCTCCATTCCATCAAAAGGAGTGTTTTTGCCAAGAGATTTAAACTCTCTGGCATTAACTTTCCATTTTTTCTCAAGGTCAATTACGGTTATGTCTGCGCGCGAGCCTGGCTTTAAGCTCCCTGCATCTATGCCAAGGATTCTAGCAGGATTGGTGCTCATAAGCTCCACCAGCCGAAGTAAGCTGAGCTTTTTCTTATGAACAAGCTGAAGCGAAAGCGCAAGGCTTGTCTCCAAGCCAGATATGCCAAATTCAGCAATGGCAAACTCCACTTCTTTTTCCGCCAGACTATGAGGTGCATGGTCAGACGCTATGCAATCAATGGTTCCATCTGAAAGCGCCTGAATAACCGCTTCTTTATCTTCCTCGCTTCTAAGCGGTGGATTGACTTTGGTATTGGGATTGTATCCGCTTTCAGCAACTGCCTTTTCAGTAAGAGTAAAATAATGCGGACAGGTCTCGCAGGTTATGTTTGTCCCTTGTTCTTTAGCCCTTTTTACAAGCTCCAGCGAGCCTTTAGTGGAAATGTGGGCAAGATGGACCCTGCCAGCAGTCATTTTTGCCAGAATAATATCTCTTGCCACCATTACCTCTTCTGCGCTGGCAGGTATTGCCGGTAAGCCCAGCTCTGTGCTTATTTTTCCTTCATTCATAACCCCGTCTGCAGAAAGGTTTTTATCTTCCGGGTGGGAGATAATCAGGCGACCAATGGTTTGAGCGTATTCAATTGCTCGGCGCATAAGGTCAGAGTCCATAACCGGATTGCCATCATCAGAAAAGCCAGCACAGCCTGCTCGGGCAAGAAGCCCCATTTCAGAAAGCTCTTCTCCTTCAAGCCTTTTGCTGATGGCTCCAATAGGAAAAACCCGCACCAAGCCCTGCTCTCTTGCCCGCTCCAAGATATATTCTGTCACCGCAGGATTATCGTTTACCGGATTGGTATTTGCCATACAGGCAATAGCAGTGAATCCGCCGTAAAGAGCAGATTTTATGCCAGTGGCTATGGTTTCTTTGTATTCATATCCCGGCTCACGAAGATGAGTGTGAATATCCACCAGCCCGGGTGTAATCACTTTGCCAGAAAGGTCAATGACCTTTGCGTCCTTGACTTTTTCCCCGGGTTTTAAAACCGCTTCTACTTTGCCTTTTTCAATTAAAAGGTCTCTTGGTGCATCTATTTTCTGGCTGGGGTCAACCAAGCGGGCGCCTTTAACTAAGATTCTCATCTGCACCTCCGCAAAAGAGATATAAAAGCGCCATTCTCACTGC
>CAZQJX010000099.1:0-8927 GCA_964592965.1 uncultured bacterium | reverse complement strand
TTTACGCCAGCAGAGGTTTCTCAAGAAGAAAACGCTTTTTTGGCTTCTGCCTCAGCTTCTTCTGCTCGCTGAGAAATTCTCTCCAGCTCCTCCTTAATAATCTGTTTTGCCTGGGAAGGAGCTTGAGCAATATCAACCAATTCTTTTTCTTCTGACCAGCGCAGTTTAAACTCAACTGCATTTTTAGCAAGGGTGCGTTCTCCTACTACAATCCTCAAAGGAATGCCGATTAAATCCGCATCTTTGAATTTTACGCCCGGGCTTTCATCTCTATCATCTAAAAGAACCTCAAGCCCAAGTTCTTCCAGCTCCTCTTCCAGCTTATCGGCAATATTTTTCACCTGCTCATTATTATAATTAATGGGCAAGATATAGATGTGAAAAGGAGTGATGCTTACTGGCCAGATAATCCCCTTTTCATCATAATTCTGTTCTATGCTGGCAGCTACGGTTCTTCCTGTTCCAATGCCATAACAGCCCATTACAAAATATTTTTCTTTGCCTTCTGGGTCTAAAAATGTGGCTTTCATTGGCCGGGAGTATTTTTCTCCCAGCTTAAAAATATGCCCTACTTCAATGCCTCTTTGAAATTTAAGAGGTGCTTTGCAACGGGCGCAGAGGTCTCCTTCAACTGCTACTCTTAAATCAGCCACTTGTGTAGCCTGAAAATCCCTGCCTAAATTAGTGTTAATATAATGATAATCCTGTTCGTTGGCACCTGTGACAAAGTTTTTCATCTGCGCAACTTCTTGGTCAACATAAATGGGAATTTTAAGACCCACAGGTCCTGAAAATCCCAAAGGTCCACCGGTGAGCTCTTCAATTCGCTGGGCGCTTGCCATTTCCAGCCATTCTGCGCCTGCAAGGCTTTGTAGCTTGTTAGGATTAAGCTCACGGTCTCCTCTGACCAAGCCTGCAACCGGACCTTTATCAGTTTCATAAATTAAGGTTTTGACCAGTTTTTGGGGAGGAACTTTGAGAAAATCACAAACTTCTTCTACAGTTCTTTTCTCAGGAGTATGCACTTTTTCAAGGGGTTTTTCAGGTTCATCATCTTTTTGGTTGGGAGGAGCTATTTCTGCTTTTTCCAAATTTGCAGAATATCCGCAATTTTCACAGACAACCAAGATATCCTCGCCAGTATCTGCTAAAACCATAAACTCGTGGCTGAACTTTCCGCCAATAGGACCTGTTGTTGCTTCTACTGCTTTAAATCTCAGCCCACAGCGGGCAAAAATACGGGAATAGGCAATATACATTTTTTTATAACTTTCCTCTGCCATCTCCTCGTCCATATCAAAGCTGTAGGCATCTTTCATACCAAATTCTCGTGCCCGCATAACGCCGAAGCGGGGACGAATTTCATCACGGAATTTTGTCTGAATTTGATAGAGATTTAAAGGGAGCTGTCGCCAGGAGCGAAGCTCTCCCCGCACAAGGTCAACAATCACCTCCTCATGGGTGGGACCGATGCAAAAATCCCGCTCGTGTCGGTCGCGAAAACGGAGGAGCTCCTTGCCATAAACATCCCATCTTCCTGATTCCTTCCAGAGCTCTGCTGGCTGAACTGCTGGGAGAAGCACTTCTAACGCTCCTTGACGGTTCATTTCCTCTCGGATAATATCTTCAACCTTTCTAAGCACTCGCAGTCCGAGCGGAAGCCAGCTATAAATACCGCTTGCCAGTTTGCGAATCATACCTGCCCGAAGCATTAATCTATGCGATGCCACCTCTGCTTCGCTCGGCTCCTCGCGCAAAGTAGGCAGATAAAACCTGCTCAACTTCATCTTTTTTCTCCCAGATTTAAAATTTGAAGTTTATTGAAAAACCGCTTTTGAAGCTATTAGCCAGCGCCAACTACTTTGCGGGCATAATCTTTGGCAGAGGTTGCGTCTTTTCCGTAAAAGTCAGCGCCGATTTCATCAGCAAACTCCTGCCGAATGGGTGCACCGCCAACCATTACTTTTACCTGCTGGCGCAGACCCTCTGCTTTTAAAGCTTCAATAATATCTTTCATTGCCATCATAGTGGTTGTTAAAAGGGCGCTCATTCCTACAATTTGGGGTTTGTGCTCTTTAACTGCCTGAACGAATTTTTCAGGTCCGGCATCAACTCCTAAATCAATCACCTCAAAGCCAACGCCTTCAAGCATCATTTTGACCAAGTTCTTACCAATATCATGCAAGTCTCCACGAACAGTTCCCAAAACCACTTTTCCCTGTGCTTTTACGCCCTTTTCCTGCAACTTGGGGCGAATAACCTCCATACACTTCTGCATTGCCCTTGCTGAAACGAGCATTTCTGGAATGAAATATTCACCCTTCTGAAATAGCTCGCCCACCTCGTCCATAGCTGGAATTAATGCCTCATTTAAAATTTGCTCCACCGCAAGGTTCTGCTCTAAAAGATTCTTTACTAGCTCTGTGGCTTCAGTATCTTTTCCCTGAATAACCAATTCTTTAAGCTTAGCAAGTACTTCCATTTTACCCCTCCTTATTTTCCACCGCTGAATAGCTAATTATCATTTTTTGCAGGGAAAGTAAAATAAAAAGCCCGCTTCTTAAAGAAGCGGGCTTTAGAAAGCAAAAGAAGCCCTATTAATTACACAGGAGGAGGAGCACTATCTCCCTCTGCTTCAGATTTGCTAATTTCCCTCTCCTGCTCTTCTTTAGCTTCTTCTTTAGCTTTTCTAAAAATATCTTCGGTAAAAGCTCTGCTTAAAACCTCATCCATATGGTCAACAAGAATTATATTAAGGGCAGAAGTAATCTTCTTAGGCACCTCGCTGAGCTCTTTTTCGTTTTCTTTAGGAATGAGCACATCTTTAATCCCGCCACGATTAGCAGCAAGAAGCTTTTCTTTCAAACCGCCAATAGGAAGAATCCTTCCACGCAGGGTGATTTCTCCGGTCATTGCTACATCGTGTCTAACAGGAATTTTAGTAAAAGCACTGGCAATTGCCACAGCAAGGGCAATTCCTGCGCTGGGACCATCTTTGGGAATAGCCCCTTCAGGAATATGGATATGAACATCGTGCTTGGTATAGAAATCCAGCTCCAAACCCAATTCCTGGGCACGGGAGCGAATATAACTCATTGCTGCCTGGGCGCTCTCTTGCATAACCTCTCCTAAATTGCCAGTAATAAGTAGCTTTCCTTTTCCTGGAACCACTGCTACTTCAACCTGTAAAAGCTCTCCGCCCATCTCAGTCCAAGCAAGTCCGGTTGCCACACCAACCAAATCTTTTTCTTCTGCTTTACCAAAGCGATATTTGGGCACACCAAGATATTTGGGAATGGATTGAGCGGTAATCTTAAACTTTTTCTTGCCCTCTTTTGCTACTTCTTTAGCGATTTTGCGCATTATGGAAGCAATTTCTCTTTCCAGACTTCTCACACCTGCTTCTTTTGTGTATTTGCGAATGATGGTGAGAATGGCGTTATCAGAGAATTCTATTTCTATATCTTCAAGGCTGTGTTCTTTTTTCTGCTTGGGAATGAGCCAGCCTTTGGCAATTTGCAGTTTATCCATTTCAGTATAGCCTTCAATGCGGATTATCTCCATACGGTCACGAAGAGCAGGCGGAATGGTGTGAAGCTGATTAGCAGTGCAGATGAACATCACTTTGGATAGGTCATAATCAAGGTCAAGATAATGGTCTTGGAACATAAAATTCTGCTCAGGGTCAAGAACTTCCATTAAAGCAGCGCTCGGGTCGCCTCTAAAATCTGAGCTGAGCTTATCCACCTCATCAAGCATAAACACAGGATTAATTACTCCGGCTCGGCGCATTCCTTGAATGATTTTTCCGGGAAGAGCGCCGATATATGTCCGGCGATGCCCGCGAATCTCCGCTTCATCACGAACACCGCCCAAGCTGATGCGGACGAATTTTCTGCCCATTGCCCGGGCAATGGATTTGCCAAGAGAAGTCTTGCCCACTCCCGGAGGTCCTACCAAGCAAAGAATAGGACCTCTCAGCTTACCGGCGAGCTTTTGAACAGCAAGGTATTCAACGATTCTCTGTTTGACTTTTTCCAAGCCGTAATGGTCTTCATCAAGGATTTTTTCTGCCTCAGCAATATCAATTTTGTCTTCGGTCTGTTCGGTCCAGGGAAGGCTTAAAATCCAATCAATGTAGTTGCGCACCACTGTTGCCTCTGCACTCATCGGGCTCATCATCTTGAATTTTTTAAGCTCTCGCTGAACCTTCTCGTAAGCCTCTGGAGTAAGCTTTTTCTTTTTCAGACGCTCTTCAAACTCCTGATACTCACTGCGAAAATCATCCTTTTCACCAAGCTCACGCTGAATTGCCCGCATCTGCTCATTGAGGTAATATTCTTTTTGGGTGCGCTCCATCTGCTTTTTAACACGGGCACGAATCTTCTTTTCTACTTGCAGAATCTCAATCTCTGCCTGCATAAGCTCATAAAGCTTTTCAAGACGCTTGGTTGGGTCTTCTATCTCCAGAATCTCTTGTTTATCTTCAAGCTTTAAATTCAGATGCGCAACAATGGTATCAGCCAGCCTGCTTGGGTCATCAATGCTGGCAACGCTCACCAGCATATCAGGCGGTATTTTCTTATTGAGCTTAACATAGGTCTCAAAAGTGGAATTGATGGAGCGAATCAGCGCCTCGGTCTCAACAGTAATCTCGTTATTCTCTACAATCTCCTCTACTTCAACAAAGAAAAAATCAATTCTCGGTAGATAGCGCCTGATTTTCGCCCGCTTCTTTCCTTCTACTAAAACTTTGACCGTTCCGTCAGGAAGACGCAAAAGTTGAATAATAGTGCTAAGCGTACCTACTGTATAAATATCATCAGGAGTCGGGTCATTAGTTTTAGCGCTTTTTTGGGCAGCAAGGAAAATGCCCTTATCTGTGCTCATAGCTTCTTCAAGGGCATTTATGCTTTTTTCCCTGCCTACAAACAAAGGCACAACCATATAGGGAAAAACAACTATGTCCCTAAGCGGAAGAAGCGGGACGGTTTTAATTTCGCCTTTTTTCTTTGGTTGGTTCGGGTCTCCTTCCCGATAAAACATATCTCACCTCACCTCGCTAAGAAGCTATTTCTATTTCTTTTTCGTATTCAAGAATGGGTTTTTCACGCTTGAGGATAACCTCCTCATTAATCACGCACCCACGCACACTTTTTAAGCTGGGAATATCGTACATTACATCAAGCATCACCTCTTCTAAAATAGCCCGCAGTCCTCTTGCACCCATCTTGCGCCGGATTGCCTCACGGGCAATGGCTCTGAGTGCTCCATCTGTAAATTTGAGCTTGACATTGTCAAAATCAAACAGCTTCTGATACTGCTTGATTAATGCATTCTTTGGCTGACGAAGTATCTCCACCAGCGCATCCTCATCTAGCTCATGAAGGGTAGCAATAACCGGCACCCTTCCTACAAACTCTGGAATCATTCCGTATTTAATTAAATCTTCTGGTTGAACCTGGGCAAGAATATCTCCAAGGTCATATTCCTTTTTAGCCTTCACCTCAGCTCCAAAACCTATTCCGCTTCCTGCAATTCTCTCCTCAATAATTTTCTCAAGCCCAACAAATGCACCACCGCAGATAAAAAGAATATTGGTAGTATTTACCTGCAAAAATTCCTGCTGAGGATGTTTTCTTCCGCCCTTGGGTGGAACATTGGCAATAGTTCCCTCAAGGATTTTAAGCAGAGCCTGCTGAACCCCCTCGCCACCAACATCACGGGTGATGCTTGGATTCTCGCTTTTTCTGCCCAACTTATCAATCTCATCAATATAAACAATTCCTCTTTCTGCCCGTTCAACATTGTCATCAGCATTGCGGACAAGGTTGAGAATAATATTCTCAACATCCTCACCCACATATCCTGCCTCGGTGAGAGAAGTGGCATCTGCAATGGTAAAAGGCACATCAAGAAATTTTGCCAATGTCTGAGCAAGAAGGGTCTTTCCTGTGCCTGTGGGACCTATAAGCAAAATATTGCTTTTTTGTAGCTCAACATCTCCACTGGCAGACTGCGAGTAAATGCGCTTATAATGATTGTGCACAGCAACTGAAAGAATCTTTTTAGCCCGCTCCTGACCAATTACATACTGGTCAAGAAACTCTTTGATCTCTTTGGGAGTGGGAATGCGTGCCCTGCTCTGATAATATTCTCTTTCACGCTCCGCTTCATCAGCAATAATCTCATTGCAAAGCTCAATGCATTCATCACAGATATAAACAGTGGGACCAGCAATAAGCTTTCTTACCTCACGCTGACTTTTTCCGCAAAAGGAACAGCGAGGCGTGGTGCCATCATTATTCTTTTTTGCCATTTTTCATTTCTCCCCTGCGGACTTCTTTTCCACAGATTTTCTCTGGACAATAACCTCATCAATAATGCCGTATTCCTTTGCCTCTTCTCCGCTCATATAAAAATCTCGCTCTGTATCTTGCGCTATTTTTTCTACCGGCTGTCCTGTATGCTTGGCTAATATTTTATTGAGCCTATCTTTAAGCTTGATAATCTCCCTCGCCTGAATCTCTATGTCTGTTGCCTGACCATAAAAAGAACCCATTGGCTGATGAATTAAAATGCGTGAATTGGGAAGAGCAAACCTCTTCCCCGGCGTGCCCGCAGCTAAAAGAACCGCTGCCATACTAGCAGCCTGGCCCATACAAACTGTGCTTATATCTGGTTTAACATATTGCATTGTATCGTAAATGGCTAGTCCTGCATTAACCATTCCCCCGGGAGAGTTTATATATAAATAAATGTCTTTTTCCGGATTCTCACTCTCTAGGAATAAAAGCTGGGCAATTACCAGATTGGCAAGCTCATCAGTTATGGGTTGACCAATAAAAATGATTCTATCTTTTAAAAGCCGAGAATAAATATCATAGGCACGCTCTCCACGAGGGGTCTGCTCAATAACAATGGGAATTAAACTCATTTTTAATCCTCTTTTTTATCCTCATCTACTTTTTCCTTTGCCTCTTCAGGACTTTTTTTTCTAATTTTTATTCTAGCTTGTGAAAGCAAAAAATCAAGGGCTTTGTCTTCAAGCCACTGTTCACGGAGGCGGGCTAAAGCTCGCTCGCCTAGCTGGGCTTTTAATTTCTCTACATTCATTTGATATCGGTCAGCTAGCTCTTTTAGTTTAGCCTCTTCCTCTTCAGGCGAAAGACTTATTCCCTCTTTTTCTATAATCGCCTCTAAGATAAAACCTGCTTTTAACTCTTTTTCCGCCCGCTCCAGATATTGTTCAGTCATCTTTTCAAAATCTTCCTGAGAAGGATTTTTTATGCCCATACGCTGAAACCACTCGCTGGCAAGCTCCTCCGCTCTCCTTTTTACCAGCCTCTGCGGTGCCTGAATGGGATTAAGCTCAACCAGCTTATCCAAAAGGGCACGCTCCAAGCGAATCCTGCTCACCCTTTGATAGTATTCTTCAAGATGCTTGCGCACCCCTTCACGAAGCTCGTCCAGATTTTTATACTCACCAACTTCACGAGCAAAATCGTCATTAAGCTCAGGAACAACCTTCTCTTTAATGCCTTTGATTTCTACCGTGTAATCAATTTCTTTACCTGCTAGCTCTTCTATGTGATGGTCATCAGGATAGCGAATGGAAAAACTTTTTTTCTCACCCGGCAAAAGCTCCCTAATTTGGTCGGCAAAGCCGGGAATGTGAATCTCTGTTCCCATTGGATATTGCAGGTTCTCCCCGCTTTCCCGCTCAAGAAGCTCTCCTTCTAACCTCGCCTTTAAATCCATCACCACCAAATCTCCATCTTTTGCTTTACGAGGTTCTTTAACCTCCTGATAAAATGAGTGTCGGTCACGCAGGTCTTCTATAGCCTGATTGACCACCTCATCAGTAATTTCAAACACATCTTGCTCAACTTCTATATCTTTATATTGCTTCAGCTCCACTTCAGGTTTTAATTCTACTTGCAAAGTATATTTAAACGGCTCATTTGGTTTGAGCTCGCCAAGCTCTATCTCTGGCTCCACTATGGGTTTAAGTTGCTTTCGGTCAAGAGCAGGTCCGATAGTTTCCTGAAGGAGCTTTTTTAAGACCTGCTCCTGCACATAGTCGCGAAAATGCTGTTCCAAAATTTTTCGGGGAGCTTTGCCAGGACGAAATCCTTTAATATGAGCCTTTTTCTGCACCTCTCTCCAAGCAAGCTCAAACTCATCTTCCACCCGCTCTGCTGGTATCTCAACAATTACCTTTTTTTCAACAGGGCTTAAATCTTCAACCTCTACCTTCATCTTTCCTCCTTTTAGGAATAATTTTGTCAAAAAAGCTCCTGCCCCTTATGCTTTGAAACCTTGCTGGGATTCTATGGTGCGAGGGGAGGGATTCGAACCCTCACGCCCGAAGGCACTGGATCCTAAGTCCAGCGCGTCTGCCAGTTCCGCCACCCTCGCTCATTTTATTTTTCAATAACTTAAAAAAACATTTGACTATTCAAATGATTGAATTGTTCCAAAAATGTTCCAACTTTTTTCATCAACCAACCGCCTGCTTCAGGTCATCAATAAAAATGTTATCATACCTCTTAAAGCATTCAAGTGTTTGGTGTCCGGTTATCGCCATTATCACTCTATCAGGCACACCCTTTCTCCGTATTCTAGTCACAAAGCAATGCAGTAAATCATGGATCGCTGCCCTCTTACAGGCAATCATAAAAGCAGAACGAACATCTTTAAGCCGAGAGCCTTTGTATGTAAATACATATTCACTATTTCTAGGAAGGTGCTTCAAAACCCTTTCCGGATTTCCACTGATGGGCACTATCCGGCTTCTCCCGGTCTTGGTGCTCTCTCCTTTCAACTTAATCACTACCTAATCCAATGCTCTCTATACCGAATATACCAACTATAGCGGCCATTTTTCCCAGCCCGCTTAAATACATTCGCCATCCTCACCTCCT
>CAZQJX010000098.1:0-8934 GCA_964592965.1 uncultured bacterium | reverse complement strand
CGGGTCTGCTGTATGTATGCTCTTAAATTCGCTCACCTGATTAAAGAAAAAACCAATGCCCAAGTTTACAACTTCTATATTGATATGCGCTGTTTTGGAAAGGGATATGAGGAATTTTATCATCGCCTGCTTCAAGAAGGAGTTACATTTGTGCGGGGCAAAGCTGCCAGCGTGACCAACAAAGCAGAAGACCCAAGCGAAGAAGGAAAGTTGATTGTGATTGCAGAAGATACCCTCACGCAAAAGATTTTAAGGGTGCCTGTGGATATGGTTATTCTCTGCTCTGCTATTGAGCCTCAGCCAGACGCAGATGAAGTTGCCCGTATCTTTAAGATTTCCAGAAGCGGTGATGGCTTCTTCCTTGAAAAGCACCCGAAGCTTGCTCCTGTTGCTACTAGCAATGATGGGGTTTTCATTGCAGGTGCCTGTCAGGGTCCAAAAGATATTCCAGATACAGTGGCACAGGGTCAGGCAGCAGCAAGCGCTGCCCTTTCTTTGACCGAGCGGGAGAAGCTGGAGCTTGAAGCAACCACCGCTTATGTGGATGAAGAGATTTGCTCCGGCTGTCAGATTTGCATTCCACTTTGTGCCTATCAGGCAATAAGCTTTGATGAGGAAAAGAAAGTAAGTGTGATTGATGAAACTCTCTGCAAGGGCTGTGGCACCTGCGCTGCTGCTTGTCCAAGCAAGGCGATAATCGCTCGGCATTTCACCAATCAGCAAATACTGGCAGAACTGGAGGGGGTTTTAAATGAACGGATTTGAGCCGAAAATTGTGGGACTTGTCTGCCAGTGGTGCACCTATACAGGTGCGGACTTGGCAGGAACGAGCAGGAAGAAGTATGCACCGAATATTCGCTTAATCAGAATGATGTGTTCAGGCAGAGCAGACCCTGCTTTTGTCCTTAAGGCGTTTGAACTGGGCGCAGATGGCGTGCTCATCGGTGGCTGTCATCCGGGAGACTGCCATTATCTGGAAGGAAACTACAAGACTCTTCGCAGAATTACTCTACTTAAAAAGATGCTAGCCCAGCTTGGTCTGGAGCCTGAGCGGGTTCGCTTGGAGTGGATAAGTGCCAGCGAGGGCGACCGATTTGCAGAGGTGGTTGACGAGTTCACCGAGCAAATCCGCAAGCTTGGTCCCGCTATGGTCAGTCCTGAAGAGGTCAAGCGCCTGCACGCCTATCCAGGAAAAATCCTTGTGATTGATGATGAAGAGGTTGTGGGAAAGAGCTGTACTCGCATTCTTGAGCCAGCAGGATATCAGGTTGAATATGAAACCAGCCCGAAAAAGGGCTTGGAAAAGGTAGAAAGCGGAGCTTATGACCTTGTGCTTTTGGACCTGAGAATGCCAGAGATGGATGGAGTTGAGGTTCTCAGGCAAATCAAAGAAAAGCGTCCAGAAACCGAAGTGGTGATTATTACTGCTTTCAGCTCGGTTGATACAGCGGTAGAAACTTTAAAGCTTGGCGCAAAGGATTATGTCCCCAAGCCATTTACACCTGAGGAGTTAAAAGAAGTTGTTAAAAACGCTCTCGGACAACAGGAGCAACAATAGAAAAAACAATCAAGGAGAAAAGCACCTAAAAAGAAGTGCAACCTTAAAGAAGAGCAACCATAAGGAGGCAAAAGATGGCAAAAAAGCTCAAAATTGCCAAGTACTGGGCTGATTGTTGTGGTGGCTGTGATGTAAGCTTGCTTGATATAGATGCCAAAATACTTGATGTCGCCAAAGTCGCTGATATCGTCTATTGGCCTATTGCAGTTGACGGCAAGAACAAAGACCTTGAGGCTCTTGCTCCCGGAGAAATTGATGTAGCTTTTTATAACGGTGCTGTCCACAATTCCGAGCAGGAGCATATTGCCCAGCTTTTGCGGGAAAAATCCAAGATTCTGGTTGCTTATGGCACCTGCGCTTGGCTGGGAGGAATTCCCAGTTTAATTAATTTTACAGACCGAGAGAGCCTGTTTGAATATGTTTATCATCTGGCGCCGAGCAATGACAATCCTCGTGGAGTAGAGCCTCAGCCAAGAACTAAGGTTCCTGAGGGCATTCTCAGCCTGCCAGTGCTTTATGATAAAGTAAAAAGACTTGATGAAGTTGTAGAGGTAGATTATTACCTTCCCGGCTGTCCTCCGCACTATGAGCGGGTGGCAGAAGTTTTGGATGTTATCATCTCTGGAAAACTTCCGCCCAAAGGCTCGGTAATAGGCGCCAAAGATAAGGCTCTTTGTGAGGAATGCCCGAGAGAGCGCAAGGAAAAGAAAATCAAAGAATTTAAGCGTCCCCAGTTCTTTGAAGATGATGGCAAAACCTGCCTTTTGGAACAGGGTCTGATTTGCCTTGGTCCTGCTACCCGTGCAGGCTGTGGAGCAAGGTGCATAAATGTCAATATGCCCTGCAGGGGCTGTTATGGACCGCTTCCTGATGCAATCGACCAAGGCGCAAGCGCACTCAGTGCCATTGCGTCAATTATAGATTCCAATGACCCAGAAGAAATTAACAAAATCGTTGACCAAATTCTAGACCCAGCAGGAACATTCTACCGCTTTGGTCTTCCTCGTCAGAGAGTTAGAACCTAAGGAGGTCAAAAATGGGAAAAAGATATACCATTGACCCAATCACCAGGCTTGAAGGACATGGCAAAATTGAGATTTTCACTGATGATGAAGGCAATGTTATAAACGCATATTTTCAGGTGCCCCAACTTCGTGGCTTTGAAAAATTCTGCCAGGGAAGACCTGTTGAGGAGCTTCCCAGGATTATGCCGAGAATTTGCGGAGTTTGTCCAGAAGCGCATCATCTTGCCAGTGCCAAAGCAGTTGATGCGGTTTATAAAGTTGACCCGCCTTCACCTGCCAAAAAGCTCCGTGAGCTTATGTATATGGCTCATTTTGTCCACAGCCATATTGCTCATTTTTATGCACTAGCTGCTGCTGATTTTGTTGTTGGACCGCAGGCACCACCTGCTGAAAGGAATATTCTTGGCGTGGTCGCTAAAGTTGGAGAAAAGATTGGCGGAGAGGTGATTAAACAGCGCTCCAATGCTCAAAAGGTTCAGGAGATTATTGGTGGAAAAGCCACTCATCCGGTCTGCGCCATTCCCGGCGGAATGAGCAAGGCGCTTACTGAAGATGAGCGCCAGCAAATAGAAAAAATGGGAGTTAGTGCGGTTGATTTTGGTCTTTTTGGCTTGGACCTGTTCCGCAAAGTGGTTCTGGAAAATTCCGATTATGTTGAGCTGATCAAGAGCGATATGTATAGCCTTAATATCCATAATATGGGCTTAGTTGATGAAAATAACAAGGTTAATTTTTATGATGGCAAAGTTCGGGTGGTGGACACCAACGGCAAGGAGCTTTACAAATACAGTCCAGAGGAATATCTGGACTATGTAGCAGAACATATAGAGCCTTTTAGCTATTTGAAGTATCCGTTTTTGAAAAAGATTGGCTGGAAAGGGTTTGTTGAAGGGCAGGACAGCGGAATTTACTGGGCAACTCCTCTTTCCCGGCTTAATGCTGCTGATGGAATGGCAACCCCAAGAGCGCAAGAAGCTTATGAGGAATTTTATAAAACCTTGGGCGGAAAGCCAGTAAAAGCAACGCTTGCGACCCACTGGGCAAGGTTAATTGAATTGCTTTATGCTGCGGAGAGATGGGTGAAGCTGGCACGAGACCCAGAAATCACTAGTAAAGAAATTCATAAAAAACCAACCGAAAAGCCTAAAGAGGGTGTAGGAATTGTTGAGGCGCCTCGGGGAACACTCACCCATCACTATATCACAGATGAAAACGGAATTGTGCAAAAGGTGAACCTGATTGT
Organism: uncultured bacterium; assembly: GCA_964592965.1. Lineage (GTDB taxonomy): Bacteria > RBG-13-61-14 > RBG-13-61-14 > RBG-13-61-14 > DRUE01 > CAZKMM01. The sequence goes on along the minus strand of CAZQJX010000098.1, from coordinate 5,108 downwards.
TGGCACTACCAACAACAATGCGCCGATTTCTCTATCCATTAAAAAGGCAGCGCAAGGATTGATCAAAAAAGGCGTTGAGGTAACAGAGGGAATTTTAAATATGGTGGAAATGGCTTTTCGTGCCTATGACCCGTGCCTAAGCTGTGCAACGCATTCTATTCCGGGAAGAATCCCGCTTATTATTAACATAAGGGATAAGAACGGGAATATTCTAGAGACAATTCGGTCTGAATAAATTGTCAAAAATTCTTGTTCTTGGGCTGGGCAATCCCCTGCTCAGCGATGATGCTGTTGGATTAATTATTGTTGAAAAGCTTTCTCACTTGATTAATGAGCCTAGTGTAGAATTCAAAACCAGCGAAAAAGTTGGGCTTACTCTAATTGAGCTTTTGGCTGGGTATGAGCAGGCAATAATAATTGATTCCATTATTAGTGCCAAAGCCCCTGTTGGAGCAGTTTTTGAATTCTCGCTTGACGACCTTCCATCTTCTCCCAGGCTTCGCTCCCCGCACGATGCGGATTTTAAAAGCGCGGTTTTGCTGGCAAAAAAAGCAGGCTTAAAAATGCCAGAAAAAATCATCATCTTTGGCATAGAAGTAGCAAACAATTTAACTTTTAATGATAAGCTCACCTCTCAGCTTTCTAAAAAGCTTCCATCAATAATTGAGGAGCTAAAAGCAAAGATTCAAAAAATCATCAGCGAAAAATAGGCAAATTTTTTAGGCTTTGCTTTTTATTTTCAAAATGCTATAAAAATTTAGTGATGAGGAAAGAGCGTAAATTCTTTTTGTTCATCATTTTTTTAGCGCTTTTTAGCTTTTCCGCTTTTGGCTCAACCAGCATTGAAGAAGCCCGAGCTCGTGCAGAAGAATACGCTAAAAAAAGCCTAGAAGCACGAAAAAAACCACCCCGAAAACTATCACCAGCTGAGCAAAAAGCAGAAGAGCTGACCAGAAAAGCAGATGTAATCATCGCCCAAGCAGAGACGCCCAAACAGGTTGACCCTGCTATCAAGCTTTATCAAAAGGCAACGCAAACTGCTCCTCGCTATGATAAAGCTTGGTGGGGATTAGGTATGAGCATCTGGACAAAAGCGGTTTTGATGCCCCAAAAAACCCGGCAGGAGAAAAAAGAAGTTTTAAAACTTCTTGCCCAAGCAAAAGAGGCTTGCAATAAGGCTTTAGAAATTGACCCAATGAGCCCAGGAGCAAATTATTGGCTGAGCAATATTCTTCTTACTGAAGCGGGCTTGAGAAGCATCATTAGAGGCGCATTTATCCTGCCCAAGGTTTTTGAGCTCTCAGATAAAGTTGCTCAGGTTGACCCTTATTATGGGCACGGAGCTATCTTTCGCACCTATGGAATTGTTTTGATGGTGGTTCCTGACTGGCTCTCTCGGCGTTTTGGATATACACCAGAGAGCATTCTTCCCTATCTTGACAAAGCCATTGAGCTTGAGCCTAACTGCTTTGCCAACTATCTGGTGCGGGCAGGTATTTATTTGAAACTAGGCGGGAAAGAAAACAAAGAAAAAGCTCTAAAAGACCTTGAATATGTAATTACCCATAACCCAGATTTGTTAGAAGGATATCAGGCAGATAATCGCAGAAGGCAAAAAGAAGCAAAACAGCTCTGGAAGCAAATTACTGGCAAAGAATATCCGCAAAGGTAAAAAGAAAGGAAAGCCTTATGAGAAGAGTAAAATTTTATCTGCTTGCTTTTCTTTTACTTCCTGTTTTTTGCTCCGCTCAATCTAACCAAAGCGACGAGGAGCGGGCAGAGATTTTGTATCAGCAGGCTGTTGATTTGATTTTAAAAGACTTCTCCAGCCCAACCCTTTTGCGGGCAATTAAAATTCTGGAACAGGCAAGCCAGTTTGACCCTAAAAATGACAAAGTATGGTCAAAACTTTCAAGCCTTTACTGGCATTACGCAGACCGCCTTCCCAAAAAGAAAAAACAAGACCGACAAAAAAGACTGGAATGGTTTGAAAAGGGTATGGATGCAGGTAAGAAGGCAATGGAGCTTAATCCCAAAAATGTTGAAGCACTCTTTTATTACACAACCAACCTCGCAAGCAGTGGTGAGATGAAAGGTATTCTCAACAGCCTTTGGATGTTTCCAACCCTTTGGGATAATATGGAAAAAGTGGATAAAATGGACCCTGATTTTGAGCAGGGCTCTGTTGACCGCTTCTGGAGCGAGGTTTTGGTCAGGGTGCCCAACTTTGTTGCCAAAATGTTCGGGTTCAGCAAACAAGATGGAATAGCGGACCTTGAAGAAGATATCAAAAAATGGCCAAATCATTTTTCAAGCTATACATATCTTGCTCGGCTCCTTTGGAATGTAAAAAGAAAGGATGAGGCGCTGGATAAATTAGAATATATCTTAACTCACGACCCGAACGCTGACCCCGAATGGGCAAGTGAAAATCGCTATGAGCAGGAAGTAGCACGAAAGCTATGGAAAAAGTGGACTGGAAAAGAATTTCCGCAAAGATAAAAAGGAGGTAAAAAGATGAAATCAGCAAGCCTTTGCTATCCCTGCTTTTTAAAACAGGCACATTCCAGCGTTGCCTATCTAACAGATGATGAATCAAAGCGAATATGGGTTTTAAAAGAAGTTTCCAAAATACTGCCCGAGCTGGACCCAGAGCAGACTCCTGCTTATAATTCCTCGCTGGTGCTCTTTCGTGTGAATGAGCTTATGGGCGCTCAAGACCCTTATCTTCAGGCACGAGAAAATTATGACCGAATTGCTCTGGAAATGATTCCCAAACTTCGCCAAGAAATAGAATCAAGCCCAGACCCACTAGAAGAAGCAGTAAGAATAAGCGTGGTGGGAAATGTCATTGACCTTGGAATCAAGCATCAGGTGGATATAGAAGGCACTTTGGAAAAAGCCCGGGGTGAAGGATTCAGCGTGTTTGAAATAGATGAATTAAAAAGCACATTAGAGCAATCCAAACGAGTGCTTTACATCTTAGATAATGCAGGAGAGATAGCCTTTGATATGCTTTTAATTGAACAGCTCAGAAAAATGGGAAAGGCGGTCATTGCTGTGGTAAAAGGCGGACCCATACTTAATGATGCGGTAATGGCAGATGCGAAGATTGTCGGCTTGGACAAAATCTGTAAGGTCATTGATACTGGAAATAACTTTGTCGGCATCGTGCGTGAAAAAAGCTCCCCGCTTTTAAACAAAGCTCTGGATAGCGCTGACCTTGTTATCGCTAAGGGTCAGGGCAATTATGAAACCTTAGAAGGAACTCGCCCCAATATCTTTTTTATCCTTAAAGCAAAATGTCCTGTTATTGCCCAGCATCTCGGTGTAAAAGAAGGTGATTTGGTCTTAAAAAGAGCTTAATTTTTCTGGAGGTAAAAATGAATTTCTTTCGCAGGCTGGCTTTAGTGGTAGTGGCTTTTCTTTTTTCCTTATCCCTTCTAGCAAATAACTTCTGGGCAGGTGCAAGCAAAGTTGAAATTACTCCACCAATGAAAGTTCCTCTGGCAGGATACGGCGCTAGAATGGGAATGCCTTCTCGAGGAGTTCTTGACCCAGTTTATGTCCGAGCGCTGGTAATAACTGATGGCAAAACTAAATTAGCAATGGTCTCAGCTGACCTTTTGATAATTTTAAAAGACCTTAAAGAAGAAATTATGAGCAAAATATCTGACCTTGATATTGATTATCTCCTCCTCGGTGCAACCCACACACATTCAGGTCCCGGTGGATATAGCGATATATTTATTGTTGAAACTGCGGTGCTTGGTGGCTATCACCCTAAGTTCAGAAAATTTTTGGTAAACAAAATTGCTGAAGCAATAAAAAAAGCTAATTCTAGCTTAAAGCCAGCAAAATTTGGCTCCATTATAGGCACTGCTCCTGGTTATAATATCAATCGCAGGCATCCTAAAACAGGTAAAACTGACCCATCTCTTGGAGTTATCCGCATAACCGACCTCTCAGGCAAGACCATTGCATATATCATTAACTATACTGCCCACCCTACTTGTTTAAGTGAACGGAATATGAAAATCTCTGGAGACTATGTGGGCATTTTGGAAAGAACCATTGAAGAGCGTGACCCTGGCTCTGTTGCTCTATTTTTCAACGGCGCGCTTGGAGACCAAGGACCAAACTGTAAACTTAAAGAAAAAGGTATTGAATGTATGAGGCGTCTTGGCTTGGGCTTGGCAGATGAAGTATGGAAACTTATCCCCAAAATAAAACTTACTGGTAATGTAAACCTTACTGTCCTTGATAAAATGGCAAAAATGCCACCTGCGCAGGTGAGAAAAGGTTGCTGGGGAATTTTAAGACCTGCGATGAAAAAGCTATCAAAAAAACTTGTAAGAGATAAAGGTGAATTTATGGCTATTGAAATTAATGACACGCTTATTTATGCTTCATCTGCTGAGCTGGCAGTAGAGGTGGGTCTTCATCTAAAAGCTCAGCATCCAGATAAAAAAGTTTTAGTATTTGCTCATTGCAATGACTGGCTCGGATACCTTCTTACTCCAGAAGAATATGACATTGGCAAATACGAAGCCTGTATGAGCCTTTACGGTCGTGATTTTGAGCCCTATTTTGAAAAAACCTACAAGGAGCTTACCTCATCAATTAGATAGCTGTTGGGAGAAAAAATGAAAAAGAACTTTTGGCTAAGGAGCTAGGATTATTGCCCGGAGATGTTCAGGAAAAAATGCACCCTTGGATGCAACCGATTTTTGATAATCTTGATTTTATTTCTCAGACCAAAAGACCCGCGCCCCAAGGAAAGAAAAGGTCAGCTCGCACTTTCTCGCCTTATCAGGATTTGCTTGATATAGGAATGATTCAGGTAGAGCCTCTTACTTACATCCGGGGAAGAAGCATACCAAAACAGTATATTATTGTTGATGAGGCGCAGAATCTCACTCAGCACAAAATCAAAACCATCATCACCCGTGCGGGAGAAGGAACAAAAATTGTTCTCACTGGCGACCCCTATCAGATAGACCATCCCTATCTTGACTTAAGCTCCAATGGTTTAAGCTATGTGGTTCAAAAAATGAAAGGAGAGAAAATCTTTGGATACATTTTCTTAGAAAAAGGCGAACGCAGTC
>CAZQJX010000097.1:0-8936 GCA_964592965.1 uncultured bacterium | reverse complement strand
AAAAATCCAGTGAGAATATAAATCTTTATCTTGTAAAACCTACAACAGAGACAGGAAATCGTCTATTAACAGTTGTTCCATCACCTAGTTGCCCGTAATAATTTTCTCCCCAGCATTTGACTTGGTAATCAGATGTAACAACGCAGGTATGGGAATACCCGACACTTATATGAACAGTGTCATCACCAAGGGAAACAATAACCGGTGTATTACTGCTGGAACTGGTTCCATTGCCAAGGTATGCATCACCCCAACACAACACCATTGTTCGCCCAAAAGATTTATCAAGAAGAATTGCACAGCTTCTATCATCACCTGTATCAACTTCCATAACGGGATAATTTATATCTGCCACAAGCCCTTGTACTTTAACCGGCACTAAACTATCATCATTTGTTCCATCACCCAATTGTCCATCCCAATTATTACCCCAACACAAAGCTTGATCATTTAAACAAGCACAGCTATGAAATTCAGCAGTAGATATGCCTTTTGCACCAGATAAAATCGTGGTTGACCCGCTAGATACATCTACAACATTTACAGGAACATTGCTTGTATTTGAAGTACCATCACCGAGATACTCCAACCCCCAACATTTTATAGTTCCATCCTGTAAGACAGCACAGCTTCTTTCATAGCCAGCACTAATTGCTACCACACCACCAGAAAGCCCGACTACATCAACGGGTAAATCACTAAATTCATTAGTGCCATCTCCCAATGTTCCATAATAATTGGAGCCCCAGCATTTAACCCCTCCATGAACCGTTAAAGCACAGGTATGATAGGCACCTGCAGATACAGCTACTGCTTGATTTAGACCAAAAACATATTCTGGCGTTGTGGTATAATAAACATACCCATATATTCCGCATTGCCCATCATTATCACTTCCCCAGCATTTAACCTTTCCTGTTGCCAGTACAGCACAAGTGTGATACTGACCAGCAGAAATGTCTATAACACCTGAAGAAAGCCCAACCACATCAACTGGAACCGGACTGTTAACAGTGGTTCCATTACCAAGCTGACCCATATCATTTTTCCCCCAACATTTAACTCCTCCGCCTTTAGTTAATGCACAGGTGTGGTAATACCCAGCAGTTACTTTTATCGCGCAAGTTTCATCTGTTTGCCCATAGCCAGAATCTCCGGGGCATTGATTATCCTTGTCATCGCACAGTTCAGGAGCTCCGGGATATATAGCTGGGTCATTATCATTACAATCCTGAGCGGTCCCGCATCGGGCGCTTGAATAGTACCCATCCCCATCTGCATCCACGCAATTGGAACCGCAATATCCGCAAGCCTCGCAAACATCTTCACAGCAATCGCCGTAGTTCCAACAATCTGGGTCGCACCAGCAACCACTTGGATGCTTACCACCGCATATCCCCTCACAGCTGGGCGGTGCAGAAAGCGTGGTTGCCTGGGCAGTGTTACTATAGGCAGATTCGCCTGCACTGTTATATGCCTTTACTTGATAGGTATAGGTTGTATCTGGGCTTAGATTTTCATCCAGATAGCTTGTTTGATTAGCAGGAACCTGGGCTATCTCTTTAAATCCATTGCCATCATCCCGCTCTATTTTAAATCCCTCTTCATCTTCGGAATTATCCTGCCAAGTAAGGAGTATCTGCGAGCTGGAAAGGGCAGAAGCACTAAGACCAGAAGGGGCTTCTGGCGCAGAAGGTGGTGCTGGCTGGGTGGTGGCACTGGCAGGCTCGCTAAAAGCAGAGCAACCATCCTTGTTGCAGGCTCGTATCTGATAAAAATATTCAGTTTCAGCACTTAATCCCATATCTGAATAGCTCGTGGTATCGGCAGGAAGCTCGCTCACAAGCCCCCAAACCTCTCCCTCCACTCTCCGCCATAGCTCAAACCGCTCCTCATTGTCTGAATTATCTACCCAGCTTAAGTCAATCTGGCTGGCAGAGACCGCTGTTGCCACAAGGTCAGAAGGAGCCTCTGGCGGGTTTAGCTCTTTTTCAATATACTTTGTCTCTTCTTTAACCTCCTTTTTGGTTTCACAGCTGAAAATAATTAAAAAAGATAATATCCCAGCTAGAATAAACATTTTCTTCTTCATTTTTCCCCTCCCTGACTTAATCCCAACATTATACGAAAAGTGAATTTAAAATTTCAAGCAAAAATTTCAGCTGTTATTATTCTTTGATGAGAAAAGGTTTAAGCAAGCCAAGTGGCTTTGCGCTGGCAATTCAGGATTGAAAGGAAAAAATCTATTAAAAATTCAGTGCCTTGAGAATCTTTTGGGCAAGGTCAAAGGGGCTTATACTCTCAGTATCTAGCTCAAGGTTAGAAAGCTCCTTGTAAAAACTCTTGCGCCGAGAAAGAATTTCAGAGATTTCTTCAAGGAAATTTTTGCCAGAAAGGCTTGGGCGATTGGTTGAATACCTGAGGCGCTCTGCCAGAACCTTGGGCGATGCCTTAAGCCAAATAACAAAGCAATTCTCCTTGATCAACCTTCGATTCTCTTCACGCTCAACCACACCACCGCCGAGGTCAAAAATGGCAGGGTCTTTTTTAATCACCTCTTTTAAAATCTGGCTCTCTAGCTGTCTGAACCGCTCCCAGCCTTCCTGCTCAACAATCTCAGGAATAGTCTTTCCTGCCCGCTTTTCAATCAGCTCATCCAAGCAAACCAGCTCCCAACCTGTTTTTTCAGCAAGGATTTTTGCAACTGTGCTCTTACCAGCGCCCCGATATCCGAGCAGGGCTATTCTCATCTCGCTCTCTCTTTTCTCTGGCGGTCAAATTCTGGGATTAATGGTAGATAGGAATCAAGCTCCCTTTTCACCATAGGCGCAAGAAGCCAAAGGCTGAAAAGATTGGGAAGCGCCATCATTCCGTTCATTATATCGCAGAGGTTCCAGACAAGGTCAATCTTTATACTCGCACCAATCACCAGAAAAATGCAAAATACCCACCGATACGGATTTACCGCTCGAAGCCCTAATAAATAGCTTATAGACCTATCTCCATAATACGACCAGGCAATGGCTGTTGAATATGCAAAAAGAATCACGCCAAAGGTCACTATTAATCTTCCCAGCTGGCTTTGATGAAATATTCCGTGCACAGCTCCCAAGCCCTTACCAAAAGCATAAGCAGTAAGCTCCGCACCGCCTATCTCCGCAGGACCAGTCCAGGCGCCCGTCAAGATAATCACCAGACCTGTCATTGTGCAGATGATAATGGTATCAATAAAAGGCTCAAGCAGAGCAACCAGCCCCTCTCTCACAGGATACTTGGTTTTTGCAGTTGCGTGAGCTATGGGCGCACTGCCCATTCCGCTTTCATTGGAGAAAAGCCCACGAGCAACCCCCATTCTCATTGTGTAGATAAATGTTGAGCCTAAAAATCCACCTACAGCTGCGGTTCCAGTAAAAGCATCGTGGAAAATCTGATAAAACGCCTGCGGAATACTCCGCCAGTTAAAGAAAATAATCACCAAAGCGCTTCCAATATAAAACACGCTCATAAAAGGAACCAGCCTGCTGGCAACTTCTCCAATCCTTTTAATCCCGCCAATAATGACCAAGCCAACCATAAAGGCAACAAAAACCCCTATTCCAACTTTAACAAGGTCAAATTCTCCCATCATATAGCTTTTTCCGAGCAAGCCAGAAAAAGCCCTTGCCAGCTCCCCTGCCTGAGCCATACATCCTGCGCCAAAAGTAGCAATGGTGGCAAAGCTGGCAAAAGCCACTGCCAGCCAGCGCCAGCTCTCTCCCAAGCCTTTTTCTATGTAATACATAGGACCGCCAGAGACTGAGCCATCAGGATTAATCTTGCGGAACTTCACCGCCAAGGTGCAGGAAGTGAATTTTGTTGCCATACCCAAAAATGCGGTCACCCACATCCAAAAGAGAGCACCCGGTCCGCCCTTCTGAATGGCAATGGCAACACCGGCTATATTTCCCACCCCAACGGTTGCGCTCAGAGCAGTGGAAAGCGCCTGAAAATGATTTAAATCGCCCTCATCTTCTGGATTATCATAAACACCTGCGGTTATTTTAAAGCCGTGCCCCAAGCCACGAAACTGAATGAGCCTCATACGAATGGTAAGATATATTCCCGTGCCCAAAAGAAGCACAACTAAAACATAGCTCCACAAAAAATCATCAACCCTGCCCAAAATTTGATTAAATAAATCCATCATTTTGGGAAGGAAAATTTAACATAAAATAATTTTTTATTCAAACACTGAGAAAAATTTTTCTCTTTAAAAAATCCTTCTTTTGTATCATTTATGCATCTTGACTTGCAAAAACCAAGATTTATGTTAATTTGAAAAATCAAATTTAGATTAAAAAAAGATTAAATTTTTAGGAGGAAAGGTTATATGAGCAAAAAACTCACCAAAAAACAGCTGGAGGAGTTCAGAAAGATTCTCACTGAACAGCTCCAACAGCTGGAGAAAAAACTCAGCGGAGCTGTTGACGAGCTGAGCGAGGAAAGCGAGAGCTTTCCAGACATATCTGACCAGGCAACTCAAGAATCCGACCTTTATTTTGACCTTCGGGTAAAAGACCGAGAGCAAAAACTCATTGAAAAAATAAAAACCGCTCTCAAAAAAATAGATGAAGGCACTTTTGGCATCTGCGAGAGATGCGGTGAGCCAATAGAGCTGGAACGGCTCAAAGCCAGACCGGTTGCAACCCTATGCATTGATTGCAAGAACGAGCAGGAGAAGGAAGAAAGAAGCAGAGGCGAGTAAATGACCAGAAAAATCGCCCTTTTTATTCTTCTTTTGCTTCTCTTTGCTCCCTTCCTTTCTGCAAAAAAATCCAGCGAAATCAAAGAAAAAAAACAAAAGTTTCAACTCTTTAAAAAAAAGCACAAAACACCTGCCAGCGAAGAAGAGATATACAATCTGGCTTTAGCTTATTTTTACGGCAAGCCCACTTGGCTGGCAAAGCTTGCTCCCAAGCAGGCAGAAAAATACAAAAACTCCCGCTGGTGGAGATGGCTCTATTACAATACCAACTATCAGCAGAGCCTTGAGCTTTTTCAAAAGCTTATCTATGAATATCCTTTGAGCAAATACCTCAAAGACGCGGATTTTTACATAGCAGAATGCAACTACAAGATGAAAAAATTTGATGTTGCGATTCAGGCGTATCAGGATTTTATTATCCGCTACCCAATGGATTCCCGCACTGAATACGCATATTTCCAGCTGGGAGTATGCCACTGGAAGCAAAGAAAGAAAAATCCCCTGAGAGACCAGACCGAGACCCAAGAGGCTCTTCGGGCTTTTGAAAAATTCATCCAGCTATATCCTCAAAGCTCAAGAAGAAAACAGGCAGAGGAATATATCAAGCAGGCAAAGGAGCTCCTATTTAAAAAAGAGATAAAAATAGCAGATTTTTACTTTAAGAAAAAAGAATACTGGCAATCCGCGCTCAGGTATCATTATGCTTGGACTCACTATCCAGATATGCAAGGAGCGGATTATGCGATTTTTCAGGAAGGAGTCTCTTTGTGGAAAATGGGAAAAAACAAAGACGCAGAGATGCTCTTTGAAGAGTTAAAATCAACCTATCCGCAAAGCTCATATATAGCCCAAATACCTCAGCTTAAACAGGAGAGAAAAAAGAAAAGGTTTTTAAAAAGATGAGACATATCCTGATTTTTATTCTGGCGGTTTTAATCTTCCTCCCAGCTTCCTGCCAGAAAAATTCCCAGTCCGATGAGCTTTTAAAAAAACTTCTGGCGCAATACGAACAATCAGTGAACTCCAAAGACTATCTCGGCTTTTTAAGCTGTTTTGATACAGGCTACATTGACCCGTATTTCTCACCTGAAATCGCCAGAAAAAACATAAAAAATGCCCTTTCCGCAAGCCTCTCTCCAGTCTTGGAAATTAAGGAGCAGAAAATCACATTTATTGCCAAAGACAGGGCAAAAGTCTTTCAAAAATTCCATCTAGAAGGTGTTATGTTTGGAAAGCCAAGGCAATATGATGAGCAGGAGACGCTTGTTCTTAGGCGAACTCCCAAAGGTTGGGGCATAATCTCTGGGAGCGTGCTTTATCAGATTCTTGCTGGAAGACCCCTGGAAGAAGATGAGATAAAAAAGGTTTTGGAAAAAAGGGCAGACGCACTGCGGGAAAAGAATCTTGAGCTTTTTAAGGAGATTGTGGCAAAAGATTATAATTTTAATGGCAAGACCTTCAAGCAGGTGGTGGAGGAGATGAAGGAGAATTTTGAAGCTTATGACAAAATAGAGCTTGAGCTGGGCACTCCTACCATCAGGCTTTATGACGGCAAGGCGGATGTGGTTGAAAGCTACAGTTTGCGTGCTTGGTATAAGGGCGAGAAGATAGAGTTTAACGACCGAGAAAAGCTCCAGCTAAAAAAGACAAAAAATGGCTGGAAAATCTCTCGTGGCTTATGATAACTTTTTGAAAAAATTAAAAATTCTCTAAAATGTTTCATGTGAAACATTTTTAAAACTTCTTCTTCATTCCCTAGCCGGTTAAATTTTTCCTTAATTCTCACCAACTTATAAATTTTTTCTCATAAAATCGTAAAAAATGCTTGACAAATCAAAGTTTTTTGTTATCTTAAAAATCTAAAGAATTTATTTTTGTTAGCGAGCTTACTTTTAGGAAGGGGGTGAAGATTTCTAGATGCCTATGATTAAAGTAAAGGAGGGCGAGTCTTTTGAAAGCGCCCTCCGAAGGTTTAAAAAACAGGTGGAAAAAGCTCAGATTTTAAGTGAAATCCGAAAAAGAGAGCACTACGAAAAACCCAGCGTCAAGCGCAAGAAAAAACTCCTCGCTGCCCGCAAACGCCTTCTGAAAAAGCTCCGCAAACAACAAAAACTTATGGGTATGAAATGAGTGTTCTTGAAAAGGTAACCGCTGAGCTCAAAAACGCGCTTAAAGAAAAAAATACAATTAAAATCAGCGCATTAAGAGAGATTCTCACCGCATTAAAATACAAAGAAAAAGAAACCGGCACACCCCTAAAGCCGGAGCAGGAAATTGAGGTTTTATCTCGGCTCAAGAAAAAGCATCTTGAATCAATTTCCGCTTTTGAGCAGGGCGGTCGCCAGGACCTTGTGGAAAAGGAAAAAGCAGAGCTTGAGGTAATTGAGCAGTATCTACCCAAGCCTCTAACCCAACAAGAAATCCAACAAATGGTAAGAGATGCTATCCAAACCATTGGCGCCAAATCAATGAAAGATATGGGCAAGGTTATGTCTGCCCTTCGTGATAAATACATCGGAAGAGCAGATGGCAAGGTGGTCAGCGAAGAGGTTAAAAAACAGCTTTCTGAACTTGCTGAGCAAAGCTAAAGCTCACTCGGCGCAGAACTAGAACTTTTTAGCGGAGCCTCAATGGCAAGGTATTTTTCGCAGGAATTTCTTGATGAAATTAAATCCCGCCTGAGCATCAGAGAGGTTGTAGCTGATTATGTTCAGCTGAAAAGGGACGGCTCTAACTGGAAGGCGCTCTGCCCGTTCCACCGAGAAAAAACCCCTTCATTTAAAGTCCACGAGGGAAAAGGCATTTTCCACTGCTTTGGCTGTGGCGAGAGCGGGAACATCTTTACATTCCTTATGAAAATAGAGGGCATAAGCTTTCCTGAGGCAGTGGAAAGGCTTGCCAAGAGGGCAGGGCTTGAGCTTCCTAAACAGGAGAGAAAAGAGCTTCAAAAAGAAGAGGAGAAAAACGCAAAGATTTACAGAATAAATCAGCTTGCTCACAACTATTTTGTTGAAAAGCTTTTTTCCAAAGAGGGAGAGAAAGCCCGTGAATACCTTGAGCAGAGGGGATTGAAAAAACAGGATTTGGAGCGGTTCGGAATCGGATATGCTCCTAGTGGCTGGGATAATCTCTTAAGCTACCTGCGAGGAAGGGGAGTTCCAGACCAGCTTGCTCTGGAAGCTGGACTGATTGTTGAAAGAGAAGGCGGTGGGTATTATGACCGCTTCCGCAACCGAGTAATCTTCCCCATCAGAGACCTTCTTATGCGTGTTCGTGGATTTGGCGCACGCGTGCTTGATGATTCTCTTCCCAAATACATCAACTCTCCTGAAAGCCCTGTTTACAAAAAGGGAGAACTGCTCTACGGAATAGAGCTGGCAAAAGATGTCATCAGAAAAAAAGACCGTGCCATTGTTGTGGAAGGTTATTTTGACCGCATACAGCTTGCACTAGCTGGATTTGATGAGGCGGTTGCCAGCTTGGGCACCGCTTTCACTTCCTCGCAGGCACGGATGCTCGCCCGCTACACCAACAACATATACCTTGTTTTTGATGCTGATGAAGCTGGAAGAAAGGCGAGCATTCGTGCTTTAGAGGTTTTTCTTTCTTCCGGTCTTTTCCCCTATCTGGTTTTAATGCCAGAGGGATACGACCCAGATGACCTTATCCGCAAACAGGGAAGCTCTGCTTTTGAAAAGCTTCTTGAGCAGGCGCCCAAGCTTCTTGACTGGTATCTTGAAAGCGAGCTTTCAAAAGCATCGCTAGACCTTGTTAGAAAAGGCGAAATTATAAGAGAGCTTATCCGAATGATAGGTCTAATTCCCCGCTCTTTAGAAAGGGAGCTTTATCTGAAAAAACTTGCACAGCTTAGCGGAGTGAGCGAGCCAACACTTTTCCGAATGCTGGGAAGGGAGCGGGCTCCAGCAAGAGAAAAAGAAGAAGCAGAAGAAAAAAGCGAGCCAGCGATTAATCTTTTAGGCTCCTGCGAGCTGATACTTTTCTCTCTGGTGAATAATCCTGAAAAAAAACTTGCTCAAATGCTTCTAGATAAAAAAATTGACCAGCTGGTTGGGGAACCAAAGCTGGCAGAATTTTTCCAAAAAATTTGTGCGGATATCCTTGCTGATAAAAAGGTTGACCCTGCCGGGTATTTTCATATCCTCACCGGCACACGCTGGGAACAGATTCTTGG
>CAZQJX010000096.1:0-8941 GCA_964592965.1 uncultured bacterium | reverse complement strand
TGACTTCCTCTTTTTGTCCCCAGTTCGCTTTCAGGAAAAAACTCCTTAACTACCAGCCACACATCATTTTTTGCTACCTCAGGAGGAATATCAGCTTTCCAATCTTCTAATAATTTCTCTACTTTAGCCAATGGTTCTTGGTGATATTATATTTAATATCATTTCAGAAAAATGTCAAGCTATAATTCTATGGGAGCAAAATCCAATCCTACTTTATAATAAAAAGGCACAAATTTATAAATTTGATTCGCTGCCAACTCAAGGGCGTCAAAGAGGTCGTCGTGAGCGCCCTCGGGGAATAAGAGAAGTTCATCCTCAAGCTCCTGCGCTCCTTTTTGAGGAAAGAAAATCTCTCCTGATTCAAATCTCGCCTGAAGCTGATATGCTCGGGAAATCTTATCCTTTGCACGAACAACAGATTTTACTGGCAAGCCCTGCTCTCTGAGTTTTTGCGCAAAAGCCTCTTGATAGGCATTTGCCTCAACACAAACCCTTATGACTGGAGAGCTGGGCAGATTATGCTTTTTAAAAAAATTAACCACTGCCTGAATCTGCTTGGAAAAGCTGAGCCTGCCCTTAAAAACATCCACCACATAAATTCCCTCCCTGCCTCGCTTCCTTCCTGCGACCACCAGCGCAAAATAATCTCCGCTTTGCTTTTCGCTTATGGCAAGGTCAACTCCGATAACTTTTTCCAGCCCGCTGGGAAGGTCTTGATAATATCTGAACCACTCCTTTTTAAAAATTCTTCCCTTCATCAGCTCAACATCGTTTTGATACTGGGAATTGAAGATGGCGCTTCCTGCCTGCTTGCGAAGCTCCTCAAGAAGGGAAAGAGGAAATTTCTCTTCCCAAAGTGCTCTTTTCCCCTGCTCATCTTCTTCAATTGCCCGATACACCCAGCAAGAGTTTTTAAATTCGTTTTCTATAAGATGCCCGTAAAGGTCTAAATAATGATACCGAGTGCCAATGATGTGAATCTCTCCCTCAGGCTCAAGGCAGGGAAGAAGAATTTTATAATACCAAGTCTTTAGCTTCTGGCGTTGAATTTCGCTTCTAGCATTTTCCTCATCAACAATATCGTCCAAAATGATAATATCATAATGCCGAGCAATAATCGGACCTAAAACTCCAAGTGCGGTTATGCTTGCCTCTTTGCTTTTCCTTTTCCGCTTAATGCAGATTTGCTCCTCGCTCCAAGGTGTGGATTTTAACTTGCCAAAATAAGCTAAAAGTTTTAAATTGCCTACTAAATGATGCTTTATCTCTCGTAAAAAAGACTGGGCTTGACTCTGGGTGTTTGAGACAATAAGAATTCTCAGCTCCGGATTTGTTAAAAGCTTATAAATTGAATAGGCAATGGTGCAGATGGTGCTTTTTCCATGTCCACGAGGAGCTAAAATAAGGCTCTTTTTATTCTTTAGCTGAATTTCAAACCATTCTTTATGAAACCATTTAAGCTCATAGCCAAGAACCTGTGCGATAAAATCAAATGGTGAGTTTAAAAGAATGCCCGCCTGCTTGTGCAATAAAATCTGACGGGCAAATTCTTCTAAAATTCTCTGCTCACTCATTTTAAACCTGCTCAGTTTTTGACTTCAGATAAATCTCGCAAATTTCAGCAAGAGCTTTGCCTGCTGATATTTCCTCTGCCCTGCTTTTCTGATGCTGAAAAATAGCCAGCTCCAAAAGCCTTTTTTCTTCTTCTGAAACCACCACCGAAAATATACGCTTCTTTACTAGCTCTTTATACTCTTTTTGCAGGCGCTCTTTGAAGTGCCTTGATTCTTTTATTTCTAAAAGCTCAAGAGATTCTTTGATTTCAAAGGGGTCAAAAGGAAGACGCCCTGAAAGCTCCTCAATATCTATCTCTGCGCTCAGCTCTTCCAGTAGTTTTGCTAAAAGCTCTGGCTCATCCTCACCACGAAGGCGGTTGAGCTGAATGGTTTTAATTTTAGCTTCTTGCTCATCCATCTCAGCAATGATGCAGGGAATGGATTTTAAGCCGATGTTTTTTGCTATTCTCCATCGGTGCTCACCGTCAACAATCTGGTATTTTTCTTTATCAATTGGTCGGGCAACAATGGGCAGGATAAAACCTTTTTCACGAATATCATTTAATAGTTTTTGAGTAAGCTCATCAGAAAGGCGATTTGGATTCCAATGATTAGGCACGAGCTTTTCAGGTTCTATCCAGCGGAATTCAATTCTTTTTCGGTCTGAGCCATACCCCATAGTAAGCCACCCCCAGAGATTTTTTCCAGATAAGTTTAAATGCTTCTATCTTAAAGGCATACCTATCAGCCAGCTCCTTCCAGAAGCCAAAAATCAATTGCTCATAATTTTCCACCAGCACCGGGTCATATCCGACTGCGCTTTTTTCATCTAATCCTGCAAAATAGCTTTTGGGAGAGAACCTTCTGGCACGAAGCCTTGCCAGCTTGGCGCCATCAGTAGCAAAAATCAGCAAATCTTGAGCAATCCTGTAATTCTTGAAAAACTCTAAAAGCTGGCGGTTGGGAGAGCCATAAGCATCAAAGTCCGCTACGCTCAAATCTGGAATGCCCGGAAGATGATTTCGGATAAATTCAATGTTATCCATTTTCCACAAATGCACATTAAAAGTAGATGAAAAACGATGTTCAAGAAAGCTGAATTTCTTTTCGTCCCTCTCCACAAGGTGTAGGTCTTCAAAACCAAGATATAGCCTTTTTGCTATCTCTCCCCCTCCAGCAAAAAAATCCACTGCAACGCTCTTTTCCGGCTGAGCAAGCTCTAAAAAGGTCTTGCGCAAAAGCAATTTTAAATACAGATTTGAATTGTCTTTTGAAGTTGATGCAAACATCTATTTGACCACTCCTTTTGCTAGCTTTAAAATTTTTAAAGACTTTTCTTTCAACAATGAAAGAGCCAAAAAAATCCAAACTCACCCACACCGAGCTTGAACTAGAAAAAGAGCGGGCTCAAAGGGAATTACAAGAATATCAGGAGAAGCTGAAAGGAAAAGAATATAAAGAATACACCCGCCAGATTCGTGAAAAAGTGCTTGATTATGTTGACGCCCATCCCCATCTACCTTTGCGTGAAATAGCAGAAAAATTCGGCATTCGTGAGCATACTATTCGTGCCTGGAAAGCCCATCGCACAATGGGAACTTATAGCAAAAAATCACCTGCTTTTTCTGAAGATGAGTCCGAGCCTTTATTTAAGCTCAATAAAAAAGTCCAAAAAAAAGCTGGCTTTGTGCTTAGAAGAAGATATAGCAAATTCATTCATTACTTTGATAAAACCCCTAAAGGAATAATCTGCCCGCATTTTTATATCCTTGCTTTTGCCAATGGCTGTGTTTATGAATGCGATTATTGCTATCTTAAATTGACCCTCAGGCACTGGCCCGAGCCAACTGTTTTTTCCAACACCGCACGGATGTTTCAGGAAATTCGCTACTGGCTACATACCACAGAAAAGCCATCTGTTCTTAATGCTGGAGAGCTGGCGGATAGCCTGCTTTGGGATAAAGAAATTCAGCTCACCACCAACCTGGTGCCCATCTTTGCTGAGCAGAAAAAGCATAAATTGCTTCTCCTTACCAAATCAACCAACATTTCAGAGCTGGCAAAGCTCACGCCAACTCCACAGGTTATAGTTAGCTTCTCTTTAAATGCAACTGAAGTGGCAAAAAAATATGAGAAAAAAGCACCCCTGCCGGAAAAAAGGCTTGCCTGCGCGCGTCAGCTCAAAAAGCTCGGCTGGTGCGTGCGCATTAGAATAGACCCAATTATTCCCATACCAAACTGGAAAGAGCATTATTTAAAACTAATTGAAGAGGTAAATGAGCTTGCACCAGAAATCGTCACACTTGGAACTCTTCGCTTCTTTCCCAATCTCCCCCAGTATGCCAAGAACAAAGACATCTTTAAATATGGCGTTGATGAGAAAGACCCTGATGGCAGATTACGCCTTGCTTTTGACCAGCGAATGGAAATTTACAGCTTTTTCCTTGAGGGACTTGAATGCCCCAAAATCGGTCTTTGCAAAGAGACCGAGAAAATCCACAAGGCTCTCGGTCTTTTGGGAGAAAACCAATCCTGCAACTGCACCTATGATTAAATCTAATTCTGCTCTCGTCTGATAATGTTCTTTTCTAATTCAAGCGGTATATAAAAATCACAAACCTGCTTTAAATGGTGCAATCTGCCACCTTTTGGATAAGCCACAACGATATGTTTACCCATATCTTTTACTGCCTGCACAGCATCGGCAAAATCTCCGTCAGCGCTGATTAAAATAGCCAGGTCATAGGCATTTTTTACAGCAAGCATTACCATATCCACTGCCAGTTTTACATCAACACCTTTTTCAACCACACCGGATTTTCGCTTCTCCAGCCTGCCAAGTTTAACTTCAAAAAAGGCAAGGTTTTTTAGATAATTAAAAAATCTCTGCTGGTTTTTATATTTTTCTGGCTCTTCTTCTTTATTCACAGGAGCATTATAATAATAAACTCTTATCAATTTTTGCTTGTTAGGATTAATTAATGAATTGACAAGATGCTCAAAATCTATGTTAGCAAAACCAAAATTTTCTTTTAAACCGTGATAAAAATTACTACCATCAATAAATATCATCACTCTGTCTTTTTCACTAAAAGGCATTTTACTTTTAATTAATGAAACAGGGGGTTAGGCTCTAGCTAACCCCCTGGAGTCAATACGCTCCACCTTGTGTATAAACAAGGTGGAGGAGTTAATTCTCATAATCTGCATTTTTATTATTACTATTATTTTTTCTTTTGTCAACTAAAAATGCCTTTTATGTTAAATTTTTCAATCTATCTTTTATTCTCTTTAATATCTCTGCTTGGATTTTTGGGTCTTTTAAAAGAGCTTGGAATGTGGGAACTTCCAAAAGCACTTCCCAGATTACCTTTACCACCCTGTCTATCTCATCGCTTTCCTTTTCTTTTTTGCGAAGACTAATTACTCGCAAAAGCTTCTCAACTACTTTCAGGTAGCTGGAAATATGCTTGAGTGCCTCATCATCAATCCCTTTTAAAACTCCTTCCCGTGCTTCAAAAATAGCCCTGAGATGAACCTTTCTAAGAAGCTCCAGCTCTGCTTCCAGCTCCTTGAGTGCGTCGTGCTTTTCGCTCTCCTTACCAGCCCTGGCTTTCCCATCCTTCTTCATTTATTCCCAGCTCATACCTTATGAACCAAACAGGTGGCTCTGGCTCGGAAATAAGCCACCAGAAGCCAAATTTAAGCTGTTTTGTCAGCCGATACTCATCCCAAAGCTTTTTTATCCTTTTCTTTTCCCTTCGTGTAAACATCTTCCTCATAAATGGAAATTTGTTTGCAAACCCACATTCCGCTCTTACAGATAACATTTTGAATTTAAAGGAAAAATTAAAAGAAAAAATAAAGCAGAGTTTTTTAGATGAGCCAAACAGTTTTTAAAAGTTGAGCGGTGAGTGCGCTGGGCTGTTTTATATTCCGATAGGATTGGGGGAAGAAAACTATTTTTGTTCTTCAGCCTGCCTTTCTTTTTCCCACTCCTCTTTCAGCCAGCTGATAAATTCTTTAAAAAACTCGTCCCGTTTTTCTTCTGTAAATCTTGCTTTCCAGCGAAAATAAAGACCTGTTTTGGTAGGAAGCCAGTCGCCTACTTCAAGGAATATATGGCAGAGTTTTTTATCCAGCAGGCGTTTGATTCCGCTTTCAATAAATTTTTCGTGCCAATCTTTAGTGAACCTGAATGAAATATGCCCGGGATAGCCGTGCCCCTGGCAGGAGCGAATGGTGGCTATAAAAGGAAACTGATTAATCTCATCAATATACTCTTCAATGGCATCATCAACCGAGCCCATCTCCTTTTCACGAAGATACTGCCTATGGATAATCTCCTTTTCTTGCTCGGAAAGATACATTGGGTCTAGCTCTATTTCATTTAGCTTTTTCATTTTGCTCCTCTCACTTAAAAATTAACTAACAATCCCTGAGAAAAAGTCAATTATTAGAACTTTTAATCTTTCTTCGCCATCAAAAACAAAAGGTTGTGATAGTTAAATTTTTAGGCTAGAATTTTCAAAGGCAATGGAAAAGAAGCCCAAAAGATTAAAATTCATCTTCCACCGGATATTGAAAGGCAGGCTGAATTACTTTCCTTATTTTCTGGAATCTGCTGGAGATTCTGCACTGGTTCGGCTTATCTCCCGCAGGTTCTTTCGGGCACAAATTCCTGAATCCACCCAAAAGAGGCTGGCAGAACTTTGCCAAGAGGGTAAGGTTGTTTGGGCGGTAAAAAATCGTAGCAGGCTGGATTTTATCTTTCTTCATTATCTTTTTTCTCGGTTGGGTTTGAATAGTCCAAAAATCTCCGCCAATTTACCTGTCTGGATATTTTTTTCTTTAAAAAGGCTTATAAGATGCATCTTTGCTTATCTGGTGTGCAAACTGAATAAAATCAATTATGACCAACTGCTCTGGGAAAAGATTAAACAAGAGGTTGAAAAAGGCAGCGGAATGCTGACCTATCTGGTCAATCCACCTTCTGTGCCTGTAAGGTATTTACATCCAGAAAAAGACCCGTTTTATAATCTTCTGCTCTGGCAAGAGGATAGTGAAGAGGATTATATCATTGTTCCTTTAGTGATTGTCTTCAAAAAAGCGCCCGAAAAAGAAAAAAAGACCATAATTGATATCCTTTTTGGTCCGCCAGACCAGCCGGGAGCTCTGCGCAAGATTTATAATTACCTTACACTAAGCGAGTCTGCCCTAGTGGAAGTGGCAGACCCTGTTAATCTCAGACAGTTTCTCTCCCGCAAAGACCAGAAGGGGCTTTCAAGGCAGGCGCTAGCTCACAGGTTAAGAGACCATCTGCTCGGGCACTTGGAAAGAGAGAAAAAGATTATTGTTGGTCCTAGACTTAAGCCCCGTTCCCAGATTCTTGAAGAGGTGCTTCAAGACCCGTTCCTTGAGCGTAGGCTGAAAAAAATTGCTGAAAGCGAAGGCAGAGATTTAATGGATATAAAGCGAGAAGCAACCCTTTATCTTGATGAAATGGCTGCCAATTACAATCAAAGAATGGTTCAACTGCTTGATTTAATCCTTACTTGGGTGTGGAGAAATCTTTATGATGGAATAGAAGTTGATGAGACCAGCTTTATGAAAATCCGCCAGATTGCCAAAAAGCATCCGATTATCTATGTTCCCAGCCACAAAAGCCATATAGACTATCTAATTCTGAGCTATGTTTTATATCATAAGAACTTTTTCCCGCCCCATATTGTTGCTGGGATTAATCTGAACTTCTTTCCTATTGGTCCTGTTTTTCGGGGAGCGGGGGCGTTTTTTATGCGGAGAAAATTCCGTGGCAATAAGGTTTATTCTACTGTTTTCAGTGCTTATTTAAAAGCATTAATCAAGGAGGGCTATCCAATAGAATTTTTTATTGAAGGGGGAAGAAGCAGAACAGGAAGACTGCTCCTTCCCAGAATGGGCGTGGTTAAATATATTGTTCGTGGATTCAGGGAGCTGAACCTTCCTGATTTATATTTTGTTCCCATTTATATAGGCTATGACCAAGTAATTGAGCAGGGAGAGTATCTGCGGGAGATTAAGGGAGAGGAAAAGAAGGGCTCAAATAAGCTACTTACTTTGCTCCGTTCTCGGCAATTAATTCGCCAGCGATATGGAAAGATATATCTTAATTTTGGCAATCCCATCAGCTTGAGGGAGTATCTGGAAAAAAGCGGAGAGCTAATCAGCGAAGAAGTTGAAAGCGGTTATGAAAAACTTGGCTACGAGCTGGTTAACGAGATTAATCGGCTCACTGTGGTCACTCCTGGTGCAGTGGTAGCATCAGGACTTCTGGCAAGCTCAAAGCCTGCACGCACCCGAGATGAGCTGGCAAGGTGCTGGACCTGGTTTTATCAATATCTTGTGGAAAAGGGCGTTCGCTTGGCAAAAAGCTTTGAGAACCATCCCCAGTGGCAGGAAGAGGCGCTTAAATTCTATCAAGCCAAAAAATTTATTGAAATTAATCAAGATAAAGATTTTCAGTTAATAGCTGTTCCTGAAGAAAAAAGATTTAACCTAGAATTCTATAAAAACAATATCATTCACCACTTCCTTCCACCGGCAATGACCGCTATATCTCTGCTCAGCCAAAAAAGCGATGTTTTAAATGACTATATGAAGCTTAAAGATATGCTAAAGTATGACTTTGTCTTTCCACAGGTTGATGATGAAAAGGAAATAAAGCAGGCAAAAGAATACTTTAAAAACTCTGGCAAAGATAATGCAGAGGAACTTAAAAACTTCGCAGGACTGATTGCCAATTTCCTTGAATCCTATCTCATTACTCTCCGCTCCTTTCTCGGCTTGAAAAATACCCAGATGACCGAGCGGGAGTTCCTCAGCCACACCCAGAAGGTTGGTGAGCAGTTATATCAGCTTCGTGAGGTTGAGCGAAAAGAATCCATTAGCAGATTAAACTTTCTTGGCGCGCTTCGCTGGGCACAAGCTAAAAAATGGTTAGTTAAAGAAGGTGAAAGTTTTAGCGTTAATGCTAACTTTTTAGGAGAAATGGAGAGCTGGCTGGCGTGGATAATATCGCTTCTTTCTTCAATAAGGCACTTTTAGCTAGCTGACTTGCAAAGGCTTACTCAGAAAAGCTAGGCAAAGCTCTTTAGCTTAAATGCTTTCAAACCGCTTTTTAAGCAAAAATACCGCCCTAGCTTTCAGATTTATAAACCTCTGCCTCTGCCTGTTCAGCCAGCTCAATTTTGTGTCTGGGCTTAAGTGCCTCCTTCCAAAAAGGATAAAAGCAAAAAAGACCAATCAAAATTCTTCCTACCAAAAATCCTGCCTGAAAAAGCAAGCTGTAAGCATTTACAGTCTCTATATTGGGAGCATAGGGAAGAAAGAGAAGGGCAACCGCA
>CAZQJX010000095.1:0-9020 GCA_964592965.1 uncultured bacterium | reverse complement strand
GCCCGCATAACCATATTTTTATAATCTGGCTTCCAGTTGAAGCTCTGCGCCAAGCCAAACATCACCTTATATTTTTCAGGCCAGATGCTTTTAGGATTGAGCG
This sequence comes from uncultured bacterium, assembly GCA_964592965.1. Classification (GTDB taxonomy): domain Bacteria; phylum RBG-13-61-14; class RBG-13-61-14; order RBG-13-61-14; family DRUE01; genus CAZKMM01. Next base: position 8,917 of record CAZQJX010000095.1, on the reverse strand, counting down.
GAACAATTATATAGGCTTTATCATTGTAGGTTTTGGGCGGTGGGCCGGAAAAATCCGTTTGAGTTACCTGCCATATTCCCCAGTAGGTTTCACGATTTTTAGTAACATTTTTCATTGTCGCTTTGATGTAAAGCCTGCTTGAGCCATCAAAAAGGGTGAATTCCCGTATGAACTGCACCCCGGCGTATCCGCCTTTATCAGAGCCAATTAACCTCACCCGCACATAATCACCAGATTTCTTGAGTATCTCTGCCTTATATGGAGCTTCTACCACCTCATCACCAGGACCTGGCCACTGGTCAGGACCATCCCAGCCCTGCGGTGCAGGCCAGACCTTATCTCCACCATAATTCTTCCAGTTCTCTAAGCAGTTGTTTTCGCTCATTGGAAAAACCTTGCCTGCAAGCTTTTTGTTCACCCATAGAAAAGAATGACCAAGATATTTATACTGGATGACTCTTCCGCCAATCTCTGGCGCTAAATAAACCTCGGTGGTAGAGTTGCTCATTTTCAGGCACTTCCAGCCCATATAATCAACTTCTTCTACCTGAGCAGAAAAGGCAGTGGCAGAGATTAAAAATCCACATATAATTCCGACAAAAAACAATCCCTTCATTTTCCCCCTCCTGCTTTTTTTCATTTTTATATCCCTGCTTGATGAACTTGGCAAGTGAAGAAGAAATTTTACCGAGAAGTTTTTATTAAACCACTTATAACGGAGTTTCTAGGGCAGACAATGGTTTTTGAATTTTTCTTGAGCAAAGCTTCCCTTCGGTGAGCAAAAACAAGCCCGGCTAAATCAAGAAAAATTTCTGCTCCTGCCAGAAACAAAAGCAGTGCCAAAAAACTAAAGCAGATGTTTTTAGCTAGCTTTTTAGCCTTCATTTTCAGCTCAAATTCCATTTTAACCAAAACCTGAATAACAGTTAAATACCTTAAAATAAGCAAGGACAAAGTTGACAATTTCTTTTAGCTATGTTTTTATTTGGACAGAAAATTTTTTTAAAGCCAAATAAAAGGAGGTGTAGTAAGAATGGCAGAAGGAATACCTAAAGGAGGGAGTTTTGTAGTTGAAAAGGTAGGCACAAGAAAGATTTTTACTCCCGAAGATTTCAACGATGAGCAAAAGGCAATGGCAGAGACCGCTCGCAAGTTCTGCGAGAACGAGATGCTTCCCAAAAAAGAAGAAATTGACCACAAAAAAGAAGGATTGCTTCTGGAGATTATGAGAAAAGCAGGTGAAGTCGGGCTTCTTATGGTCTCCATTCCTGAGAAATACGGCGGGCTGGGTATGGATAAAAAGACTTTTGTTCTGGTCAGTGAAAATCTTGCTCCTGAGGCAAGCACTTTTGTTACCATCGCTGCTCATACTTGCATAGGCACCCAGCCACTCATTTATTTTGGTAACGAAGAGCAAAAGCAAAAATATCTTCCCAAAATTGCCACTGGAGAGATGATTGCTGCATATGCACTAACAGAGACAGGAGCTGGCTCTGATGCTATGGGATTAAAAACCAAAGCTACATTAAGCGAAGATGGCAAATACTACATTCTCAACGGCTCCAAGCAGTTTATCACCAACGGCGGAATTGCCGATATTTTCACGGTTTTTGCTCATATTGATGGTGATAGAAAAAAGAGTGCTGCCTTTTTGGTGGAGCGTGGTTTTGAGGGATTTTCCAGCGGTGCAGAAGAAAAGAAAATGGGCATAAGGGGAAGTTCAACCACTTCGCTTAATTTTGATGATTGTAAGGTGCCGGTTGAGAACCGCTTGGGAGAGGTAGGCGAAGGCGGGAGAGCAGCGTTCAGTGTGCTGGATTTAGGTAGGCTTCAGGTAGGTGGTGCCTGCGCTGGCGCTGCCAAATGGCTTTTAAAGCAAACCATTCAATACGCTAAAGACCGTGTGCAGTTTAAGCGACCGATTATTGAATTCGGTATGGTCAAGAGAATGATTGCGGATTGTGCCAGCCTTATCTATGCCACTGAGACCATTGCCTACAGGAGTGCAGACCTTATTGACCAAGCTCTGGAAGCTATTCCTGATGATGACCCAGATGCCCGCAAAAAGAGAATTAGAGCCATTGGCAATTTTGCTCCTGAATGCTCGGTGGTAAAGGTTTTTGGAAGTGAGGCGCTGGACAAAGTTGCTGATATGTGCGTGCAGATTTATGGCGGATATGGATATACAGAGGAGTATCCTGCGGAAAAGGTGTATCGTGATTCCCGCATCAATCGCATTTTTGAAGGAACCAATGAGATTAACCGTCAGATTACCATTGGCTCGTTGATTCGGTCAGCAATGAAAAATGAAATTCCACTTTTAGATTTTGTCAAGCAGGTGCAGGAAGAGCTGAAAAATGATACCCTGCCCAAGCCTGAAGATGGTCCTTTAGGAGTGGCAATTGCTCAGACCGAGTTGACAAAGCGAATGATGGTTTATTGCACTAACCTTGCCTTCCAGAAGCTCGCTGATAAGCTTCAAGAGGAACAAATAGTTTTGGAAATGCTCGCTGATATGGTGATTGATTGCTATTGTATGGATTCGGTCTGCGCCCGAGCGCTTCAGCTTATTGAGAAAAGAGGAGAAGAAGGGGCAAAGCTCGGCATTCTTCTCACGCAAATCATCTGTTTTGAAGGGCACTGTCATAGCGCAGACCTTGCCAGAAAGGTAATAGTAAGTCTTTGCTCTCCTGAAGAAGTAGATGAGCATCTTAACCAGTTATCTAAAATGGCAAAGCCTTTTGCCTTTAACCTTGTGGGAGCAAAGAATCAGGTGGCAGAAATTCTTGCTGAGCAGGGAGAATACAGGGTTTAAAATCAGCACCTGCTTTAAAAGTCAGGCGGGCTCGGAGAAAAAATACCGAGCCCGCTTTTTTATCTTGATTTCCGCTGGCAGGAATATTAAATTTTTTATAAAAAACCGAGCGGGGGTGGGAAAGAAATGGACTTTTACCTTATGATGACCAAGCACTGTAATCTTTCCTGCCGATACTGCTCGGGAGTAAATATTCAGACAACATTTGGGCAGGAGATTTCCCGACCTGACCTTGACCGACAATTGGAATATGTTTTTAGTGTGGTCAGGCGCTATCCTGAGCAGAAGCATTCGCTTATGTTTTATGGCGGAGAGCCCCTTTTAAACCTTGATGATATTGAAGAGGTAATCAGACGCACCAAGCCCACTGAATACAACTTCCAGTATCTAATCTATACCAATGGCACCTTGCTTGATAAGGCAAGTGAGTTCTTCCTTGAAAATTTAAGTTATATCTTTGTTTCTATTGATGGCATTGAGAGGATTCACGATGCGCAGAGAGGTGAGGGGACATATAAAAAGATAATGTCTAACATCCAGAACCTGCCTTCTGTATTTAAAGGGGAGAAAATGGCAAGAATTACTGTCACCAACATTGTTCCGCTTTATGAATCGGTGATGAATCTTCTTGATAAATTTGAGCATATTTACTGGAGCGTTGAAAACACCACCGAGCTTTATCCTGATGAAGATGAATATCAGGCTCGGTATCTTGAGGACCAGCGAAGGCTGATTGAATTCTGGGTAAGCGAGCTGGAAAAAGGAAAACTCTGGAACATTGTTCCTTTTCAGGGACCCGCTTGGGTGCTTCTTACAGGAGAGAAAATTGAGCACCCTTGGTGCGGGTTCGGAACCGTTAGCAACATTGTTGACCTTGATGGAACCGCATATCTTTGCGATGAGCTGATTGATAATCCAGAATTTACCTGGCCAAATTCAAAATACATTGGCTGGAAGCCACCTTATGAGCATCCTGATTGCAAGAAATGCCCGGTTAAATTTATCTGTGGGGGGAGATGCGCAGTGGCAATGATTTTTCATCCACCAGAGCGAAGAAAAAGGGATTGCCTGAAAGTAGTGAAGATGATTAAAGAGATTGAAAAAAGGCTTCCTAGAATAGAATCCGCACTTAAAAAACATAATATCCCTGTTGATAGCCTAGCAACAGATGTGGTGATAAATCATTGCGAGGTTATGCCATAATAATTTAATCAGATTTAAGCGGTTTGAAGAAAGAGAAATTCGGTTTGGATTTTTAAAATTTTTAAGCAGTCTTTGAATGACGGGCTAAACTTTTGGGAGTGAGCCAGCGAGGAATTTTGAAGAATTTTTTATAGGCAGGCTCACCTGCTTCAACAATCTGATAGTTTTCCGGGTCGCTCAAAAGTGTGCATAAAAGCTTATGATTAAGTTTATGCCCTGCCTTATATCCCCGATACTCAGCAACTATATGCGTGCCGAGAATCATCAGGTCGCCCAGAGAATCAAGTATTTTGTGCCGAACCGGTTCATCTGGAAAGCGAAGCCCCTCCGGATTCAAAACCCCATCATCTCCAATCACTACCACATTCTCAAGTGAACCACCTTTTGCCAAGCCTGCCTTTCTCAGAGCTTCAACATCCTTTAAAAAGCCAAAAGTTCGGGCAGGACTGATTTCTTTTTCAAAGCTTGCTCCTGAAAAGCGAAACCTTCTGCGCTGATAAGAAAGAAGCGGATGCTGGTAGGAGATAACAAAATCAACTGCAAATTCAGGGCTTGGGTCCAAAGATGCATAGCGGTCGCCTTCTTCCACTCGTATGGGCTTTTTCACCACCACAAACTTTTTTGGAACATTAAATTTTTCAATGCCAACCTCAAGCATTTTGCTGACAAATTCTCGGGCACTACCATCAAGAATAGGTATTTCAGGCCCCCAGACCTCAACAAAAAGATTATCAATTCCAAGTCCGTATAGGCTAGCAAGCAAATGCTCAACAGTGAGGATTTTATCTCCATTAATTCCCAACGCAGAATTATTCTGCGTGCTCACCACCCGCTCCGGGCTGAGCGGAATTTTATGCCTGCCATTGTCCGCCCTGAAAAATATAATTCCTGTATTGGCAGGAGCAGGAATCAAACGAATGCGGGAATGCTCCCCGCTATGAAGTCCTATCCCCTCAATGACCAGCTCATCCCTGATTGTCCTCTGCTTATGCATTTTGTGAAAAAATTATTCAAGTTATGTGCCAAAGTTGAAAATTATTTCATATAAAGAGAATTAATCAAAAATCAATAAAAATCAAAGGGTTTTGAGGAAGGAGAAAATTTAAGATGCCAGAATTTAAAAAAGAGGAGAAAGAAGCTGTTGCTAAAAAGCAATTCCGCACGGGCTTTGTTGCAGAAATACAACGAAATCTCACCCATTTTTGGTGAATTAATTTTTGGTATTTAATCATTCAAATAGATGGAAGCATAAAACTGGATAATCCTAGCTTTTGATTTTATCTTCAATCTGCTTTTCCAGCCACTCAAGCCAAGACTCAAATCCTTCTCCGGTTTTGGCGCTGATTAAAAATACTGGTATGTCTGGATGGATTTTATGGATATTGTCAACAAATATTTTTGGGTCAAGCTCAAGATGAGGAGCAAGGTCAATTTTATTAACCAGTCCTGCGTGAGCCACTCTGAACATCAATGGATATTTAAGAGGCTTATCTTCGCCTTCTGGCAGGCTGAGTACCACCACTTTTTTATCCTCGCCGATTTCAAATTCTGCTGGGCAGACAAGGTTGCCGACATTTTCAACAATCACCATATCCAGCTCATCAAGGTTTAGTTCATTAAGACCGCTTTGGACAACATTAGCAGCAAGATGGCAATCACCGCCAAAAGGCTCGGTATTGATTTGCACAACAGGCACGCCTGTTTGGCTTAGTTTTTCTGAATCATTGGTAGTGCAAATATCTCCTACCACCACTCCAATTTTAAATTTATCTTTTAGAGCATTTATGGTTCTGAGAAGAATAGTGGTTTTGCCAGAGCCTGGCGAGCTCATCACATTTAACATAAAAACATTTTTTTCAGCCAAAATTCTCCGAGTTTCTTCTGCTATAGCCTCATTTACTCCCAGAACTTTTTTAACTACCTTGATTTCCATAGCAGACCTCCTCATCAGGTTCTTCCACTTCTATGGATTCAATATAAAGCTCTCTTCCAGAGAGAATTTCTATTTTATGACTTTGGCAATTGGGGCAGATGAAAATAGGCTCGTTCAGCTCATTTACTTCTCCGCATTCTTGGCACTCTATTTTTAAAGGCACCTCGTTGATGACTATCTCCGCACCCTGTGCAGGGGTGTCCTGAGTAATAACATCCATACAGAATTTAAATGTTTCAGGAATTATTGCGGTAAGCTTTCCCACTTTAAGAGTGATTTTGGTCACCCGAACAGGTCGGTCTTTGGGAAGATGCTCCTTGATAATTCGGAGAACTTCCATTGCTATGCTCATCTCGTGCATCTTGTTAAGTTAGCTTTTGTTGGGCAAAATGTCAATCAAGCTAGATTTCAGGTGGCTCTAGGTGGGAGATAAGCTCAGAGTCTTTTGTTGCTTCCAGGACTTGATAGGTTTTTATCTCCTGCTCCTTTCCACGAAGGCGAATGGAGCCAATTTCTTTTACACGAAACAGTCCTTTTACACGCTCGTAAGTGGTCTCGCCAATATAAATTGTGCCCGGAAGAGCCAGCTCCTGAAGCCTGCTGGCAACATTAACCGGGTCGCCCAAAACCGTGTATTCCAGACGCTGGCTTGACCCAATATATCCTGCTACCACCACCCCTGTGTTTATGCCAATGCGAATTTGAAAACGCATTCTTTGCTCAAGCTTTTCCCTCAGCTTTTTCATTTCTTCCATCATCTCCAAGCCAGCATAAATTGCCAGCTCAGCATCATTTCCATAGGAGATAGGAGCACCAAAAACCGCCATAATAGCATCGCCAATAAATTTATCCACCGTGCCTTTGTATTTAAAGATTATTTTGCTCATCTGGTCAAAATAGTTATTAAGAAGACCCGCCAGCTCCTCAGGAGCTATTTTTTCGCAAAGCCTGGTAAATCCACAAATATCTGCAAACAATATAGTGACTTCCCTTTCAGAAATCTGCTGGGAAAGCTCCTCTCCTTTTCGCACCTGTTCAAAGATTAAATTGACCACTTCTGGAGAGTGGAAGCGGGCAAGGTGGGAGCGAAAGACAGCTTCTTCGCGCATTCTTGCTTTAAGCTCTTCTTCCCGAAGAGCAATTGCCAGATGATGAGCAATGGCGCTTAAAAGCCTGAGGTCGTCCTCGCTGAACGCATAGGTTTGAAGCAGATTATCAAGATATATAACTCCTCTCACTTCGCTTTTTTCCCAAATAGGTGCGCAGATGGCACTGCGGATATTGTAAGCAATAATGCTTTCACCTGCTTGAAAGCGTGGGTCATATTTGGCATCATTGGTGATAATTCCAGCTTTTTCTTCAATTACCTTTTGGGCAATGGTTGAGCTTACAGGTATATCTAGCTCGTCAACTTTGCCTTTTTCTCTGGTGCGGGCAGAGCTGAGCTTAAGCTGTCCCTTTTCGTCCAGCAGAAATATTACTCCCCTCTCAGCATTAATTACCTGAAATACCAGCTCCAAGCTCAGGTCAAGAAGCTCATTTAAGCTGGTAGCTGAATTGAGCGCACGAGCAAATTGATAAAGAATGTAAAAATGAGCGCTCTCATCCGGCTTAAGCTCCTCTTTTTTTAATTGGCTTTGCAATCCAAGCTCATTCTCTATCTCCTGAACAGGTCGGATAAGCTCCTGCTCAAAAATTTTTTGAGGACTGTGAATCTCTGGAAGTCTATCCTCAAAAACAAGCTGGATATTACCAACAACAATTACATCTCCGCTGGCAAGATATTCCTCTTTAATCCGCAGATTGTTAACATAGGTGCCGTTGAGGCTTTCTAGGTCAATTATTTTCCAGCGACCCTGCTCTTTGACAATTTCGCAATGCCGGCGGGAGACAAGAACATCGTTTATGACAATATCATTATCTGGCAGTCTTCCTATGCGGATGCGCTCTTTGTTTAGCTCCAAGTTAATCGGTTGAGATGGATTAAGTGAATAAATCCTTGCCATTAGCTCCTTTCTGCCTTTATCATCTGGGAGATTATGTTATATGCCTGCTTGAGCGCCTTTTCCAGATTTTCGGGCTTTGTTCCACCGCCCTGAGCAAGGTCTGGTCTTCCACCACCTCTTCCTCCCACCATCTCCACAATCCGCTTGATAATCTCTCCCGCATTATAGGTTTTGGAAATATCTTTTGTCACCCTGACAACAATGTGGGCTTTTTCTCCATCTTTGCTTCCAAGAACCAAAATCCCCTTATTTAATTTGGAAAGTATGCGGTCGGAAAAATCCAGCATTGCTTTGGGATTTTTAATATCAATTTTGGTGCTGAGCACGGTTATTCCATTAATATTTTTTGCTTGTTTTAAAAGCTCGTTTACATCAGGACCTGCTGGCTTTGTTTCCAGTTCTTTTATTTTCTGGCGGAGCTGTTTGTTTTCTGAAAGAAGCTTACTGATGCGCTCGTCAAGCTCATCAGGAGCTGATTTAAGCTTTTGAGCCAGCTCTTTTATCAATTTTTCTCTTTTCTGGATAAATTCCACTGCCCATCTTCCAGCCAGCGCTTCAATCCTTCTGACACCAGCAGATACGCTTCCCTCAGATACAATTTTAAAAAAGCCTATATCTCCGGTTCGCTGGCAGTGAGTTCCACCGCAAAGCTCTCGGGAAAAATCATTGATTTCCACCAATCGGACAATTTCACCATATTTCTCTTCAAAGATAGCAATAGCGCCACGAGCAAGCGCTTCTTTGTAGGGAAGAAGCTCGGTTCTAACCTGATAGTTGGCGCAAATTGCCTGATTGACCAGTCTTTCCACCTCTTCCAGCTCTTGGGGGCTCAGCGCGGAAAAATGTGTGAAATCAAACCTGAGCCTATCCGGCGCAACCAGAGAGCCTTTCTGCTGAACATGCTCGCCCAAAACCTTTCTTAAAGAAGCGTGGAGAAGATGGGTAGCAGTATGATGTCGG
>CAZQJX010000094.1:0-9307 GCA_964592965.1 uncultured bacterium | reverse complement strand
AGCTGGGAGCAGAAATTGCACCAGAACTTACAGCCCCTGCTGGTAATCATATAAGCTCTTTTTGGAATCTCTCCGCCAGTTAGTTCCAAATACCTATCAAATTTTACTGGGGGCTGGTTTTTTAAATCTATGTTAATGATTGGCCGGGAATTTGCCCGAATTTCTCCACCCTGACTAATCCAGGCAAGACCGTTGATTTTATAGCGGGCAGTGCCTCTGCCTTCAAGGTTTTCTGCAAGCTCCAAAAGCGATTGGTCCGCCCCGCCGAGAAGGATAAAATCCACCAGTCCTGCGTATTCATCAAGCATAGATTGCCACAGCCTTGTGGGATGAGGACCGCCGAGGACAATTTTCGCGTTAGGGCAAAGCTCTTTGGCAAGCCTGCAAAGCTCAATTGCCTCTTTTCGCAGTGGCGTATAAACACAAATGCCGATGAGGTCAAACTTTTCTCGCTCGCAGAGGATTTTCAAGCCTTCTTTTAAATCATTTTCATTTTTCTTTCCTGTGAGCACCCAGTTGGAAAAGCTATCAAGCACTTTTGCTTTATGACCTTTTTGCTCAAGAAGGCTGGCTAGAAGGATTAAAGAATAGCTGGGAAGAAGTCTTTTTTGCAAAAGCTCCGGGGCTTTTTCTTTCAGGTAATAATCTGGCTGAATTAAAAGCACATTCACTTTTCTATCCTTTTTTCTTCTATAGCCTGCTGATAGATTTGCTTGAGCTTTGAAATATGATTCTCCAAGCTTTCAACCTCTATGCCTTTTTCAACCAAGCGGTCAGCAAGCTGGGGATTTTCTGCAAGTAGCTCCATCCTTTCCCGCAGGCTGATTACATCTCCGGGCGGAAAGAGCAAGCCGTTTTCCATATGCCTGAGCGCCTCTTTAAATGCGCCTATTTCCGAGGCAATGACAGGTCTTTTCGCGCGAATCGCCTCACGAATGGTTATCCCAAAAGACTCATACCACCTGCTGGGAAGAATCACGCAGTCAATAGAAGCAAGCACATTTGGTAGCTCTTCAGGCTGATAGGCGCCGTGAAAATACACCTTAAGACCATAGCACATCTCTTTGAGCCTTTCTTCATAATCATAAAGACCATGATAGGGAACTGCTTTTCCAAAGATATGTAGCTCACAGTCTTTGCGCTTCATCTTTCTAAAAGCAATGATTACATCTTCAACACCTTTTGATGGAATTAAAGTTCCGAGATAGGCGAATTTTCTCACCGGAGAGCCTTTTGGTCTTGGCGGAACTTTTTCCACAAGGCTTAAATCCAGTCCGTATGGTAGCACAATGACTCTGTCTTTGGGTGCGCCCGCTTCTATTATTCTCTCTTTATGGAAATTGCTGGGAGAGATGATTTTATAAAGCCTTTCAAACTGGCGCTTTATTTCCCTGTGCATCTGGCGGAGAAGCTCCAATCCTTTTTCTTTGGCAAGGAAATACATAGCGAGCTTGGCAGGAAGATTAAGCCCGACTGTTTGAGGCTTTAAGCATTCAAGGCATTCGTCCAGAAGGATTTTCTGGCAGATTCTTTTGTCATCTCTGATTCTCTGCCCACGGGGGCAGAACGGGTGGTGGTCGTGAGAGGTGTAAACAACCGGTATGTTCAGTTCATCTGCGGTTCGTATCATTCCCAAGCTGAGTCCGCCGAGATGGTGTATGTGCACAACATCGGGTTTTTTCTCAAGCAGGTAATTTCTGAAGATAACATCTACCTCGTCTCTCTGATAAGTGGTTCTGAAATCCACTAGCTTGCGCAGGTCAATGTGGATTTTGGTAAGTTCCACCCCGTTCATTCGCTGGGTTATGACCTCAAGGTGCTTGTGGTTTTGTATTGGAGCTCGCACAAAAACAAAAATATCATCTTCACTGCTTATTTTTTTCACCAGATTTTTTAGATAAACCTCAACTCCGCCGATTTGCTCAGGCGGAAATCCCTGTGAGACATAAACGATTCTGATTTTTCACACCCCCTTGCTTAGCAGTTTATCAATTTTATCATAGTTTGGATATTTTTCTTTCCAGCGCTCTGCCCAAGCTCCCATATATTGGGCAAGGTTCTGGCTGAAAACAAAAGCAGGTGCATAAATTGCCCAGCGAAAGAACTCTACTGGGCTCAGGTTCATTTTTTTGAGTGCGGAGATTGCTTTTCTTGTGCCGTCAATGCTTGCGCCCAAAACTTCGCTCGGGCGGTTGAAAATTCTGAACCCGCCAATCTCCCACCAGTTATAATGGTCAAGATATACTCTTTTGAATTCATACCATAAAGATTTGTTGTGAGAGTGAATCACCACAGATTCTGGCTCAAAGACAATTTTATATCCTTCAAGTAAGACTTGTTTTGCCCAGGCTATATCTTCTGCAAATCTTCTTTTTGGAAATTTGATTTTCTCCCATACGCTCCTACGAATCATAGAGCTGACATTATCAAAGCTGAAAGTGCTGATTATTTGCTGGGGCGATAGGTTTTTAAGCTCTTCTGGATTAGCTAGCTCCTGAACCCTTCGCTCGCTTTTTCCCGCTCCCCAACCGCTCAACCTGAGCTTAATCAGCGGATTGCAGTTCGGGCGGGGAATCTGCCTTGAATACGCTCCTGCTACTTTTTCATCTGAAAAATTTTTGATGAGATTTTTCAGCCAGCTTTTATTTGCAGGAGTTGCGTCTTGAACCAAAAGAGCAATCAGCTCGCCACTGGAGCGGGAGATGGCAATGTTGCGGGTTTCACCGTGATTGAATTCCTCTCTTTTTACCTGAAAGAACACATCTGCATATTTTTTTGCCAGCTCTGCTGTGCGGTCATCGCTCATAGAATCAACAATTACCAACTCAAGCTCTCCGTCAAATTCTTGCGAGCGCACAGATTCCAGCACTTCCTTGAAAAGAGCACCCGCATTGAGCGTTGGGATAACTACCGAAACCCTCATTTTTCCGATTGATGTTCCCTCGGCTTTTCCCCAATACCAATAAGATAATAAAACCAATCCGCATCTGGGGGCTGGAAATCAAATTTTTGCTCCACAGGTTCAAGGTGGCTTTTATCTTCGCGAATCTTAAAACCAGCCTCTTCCATATACTTTCTTACTTCCCAAGCTGTCAGGCATTGAACCCTTCCCCTGAGCTTTCCGCCCAGCTTAAGATAAAGCTGATATGCGTGCTTGAATTCTTTAAAGCCAGCAGGATGAAGCAGATTGTAAAACTGAAACCAACCAAGCCCGCCCGGCTTTAGCACCCGTAGGCTTTCGCAGAGATAGTGAAAAACATCCTCTCGGTCAAGATGGATAAGCACGATTTGAAAGAAGATTTTATCAAAGCTGTTGTTTTCAAAAAGGCTCAGGTCACTTTTTGGGTGATGATAGAGCTTGACATTAGCCAGGTCTGAAAGCCTTTTTCGGGCAAACTTAATCATCTGTTTGGAAATATCAATTCCCACGAACTCCCTACAAAGAGGAGCAATGTGCCGAGCAAGCCTTCCCACACCCACGCCCACCTCCAGCACCCTATCTTCAGGTGATATTTCAAGTTTTTGAGCAATGATTTGAGCGGTCAGCTTTCCGTGCTCATCTATGTTCTGCTCAGTGGGCAGTTCTCCAAAGGGAAGACCCGCAACTGCAAAATAAGCAAGCTGGCGGGTGCGGGCAAGATTATCCCAGTATTTGCGATAGGTTGAGCCCAGCTCCAAGCGGAAAATCTCCTCCACTACCTTTGGGTCTTTGAGATTGAGCGGTTCTTCCTTTTTAAGAAGTCTTTTTAAAATCCACTTCCTTAAATCCCCAAGCATCAGGAGAGAAATACCTCCACAATCAAAAGAAGGGGTTTTTAATCAAGCTCACCATTTGATTAAAGCGCTTGCCCAGGTAAGCCCAGAGCCAAAAGAAGCAAGGCAGACGAGCGAGCCTTCTTTGATTTTTCCCTGCTCAATAGCCTCTGCTATGGCAATGGGAATGCTAGCTGCTGTGGTGTTTCCGTATTTTTGAATATTGCTAAAGATTTTTTCCTCAGGCAAGCCCAGCTTTTTTCCTGCCATTAGACTGATCCGCAAATTTGCCTGATGGGGAATGAAAAGGTCTAAGTCCTCGGCTGTATAGCCATTTGCCTGAAGCGCCTCTTCTACCACCTCGGCAAATTTGCCAACCGCCATTCGGAAAATGAATTTTCCATCCATCTTAGGATAATGCAGTCCTTCTTCCAGCATCTCGTGAGTAAGGCGAGGATTGCGACAGCTCATTGGCGCAGGGCACCACAGCTTATCATAATGCTCTCCATTTGAATGAAGATGGGTGCTTAAAACCCCTCTTCCTTCTTCGCAAGGTGCCATTACCACCGCTCCTGCACCATCACCAAAAAGCACTGCCACATCTCTTCCCCGAGTGGTAAGGTCAAGCCCTGTGGAGTGAACCTCTGCGCCAACAACAAGAATGTATTTATACATTCCAGTTTTAATATACTGGTCTGCTATGGAAAGGGAATAGAGAAAGCCAGAGCACTGCGCCCGAACATCTATTGCCCCTATATTCCGACAGCCGAGCTTATGCTGAAGCATAACCCCGGGACCCGGGAAGAAATAGTCAGGGCTGAGTGTGGCAAAGATGATTAAATCAATATCTTTTGGCTCAAGACCTGCCTGCTCAAGCGCTTTTTTGCTGGCAGAAACAGCAAGGTCGCTTGCGCCCACGCCGTCTTCAACAAACCTTCTCTCCCTGATGCCGGTTCGCTCCCGAATCCATTCGTCAGATGTGTCCATCATTTTGGAAAGGTCATCATTAGTGACAACTTTGGGCGGAACATAAAATCCCGCACCAATAATCCTTGAATTGGGCATCACCCGTCCCTCCACAAGTTTTTAATTTATTTTTAATTTAGCATAAAAACCAGATGAAAAAAAGAAAAAGCAGATTTTTGAAGCCTGCTCCGGTTTTGCTGGAAAATAGATGAGCAGTCCAGAAGCTGATTTATTTTTCTAGCTTTTTACCGGCGGTTTTTTCGGATACCTTTTAGGTTTTTAAGCACCGGTTTTACTGAGGCGGAAAAAGCCCAAGGCACAGGCTTCTTGCATAATCTCCCAAGCGGTCTTTTCGCTCAAGCGCTGAGTTTAAAATTCCCTCTCCACGAGCATCACCCAGAAGCAAAAGATAAATTGCACCATGAACCTGCTCAAACTCGCTTTTGCTTTCAAGCTCCTTTTCAAAAACAGGTTTTGCCCGCTCATCTCCCAGCTCAGCCAGTGTCTCTGCGCAGTAAATTTTTATAGCCGGGTCTGGGTGGTCAAGGAAATCCGCAAGCATATCCCTAGCAGAATCATTGCCCTGAATAGCCAGTCCAGCAAAGCTTGCCACTCTTTCCCAAAGGTCTTTGCTTTGAGAGTATTGGGTGAGAATTTGGCGAGCCTGGGGAGAGTGAAATTCTCCAAGAGCTCGCAGAGCTAAAAGCCTAAGCCCCCAATCATCTCCTTTAATTATTGCAATAAGCTCATCTAAGCCCTGTTCATCTCCTGCTTCTGCCAGGGTTTCTGCAACAGGAATTTTTGCTGATGGCGGTGCATTGGCAAGCGCATCTAAAAGAACAGGTAGAACCGAGCGGTCTCCTGCCCGAAAGAGCGCACAGGCACTGGCAATTTGAGCCATTGTGCCCTGCTCTTTTTCCACAATCTCTTTCAGCTCCTTTTCAAGCCCAGCTCCAGAGCTTTTTGCCAGCTGAATAATCTCGCTTGCTGTTAAAGCCTCTGGACTTTTAAGCCTTCTGACAATTTCTTTTCTGCTTTTTTCAGCTGAAGCTATTTTTAAGCGGGATAATTTTTGCAAATCCTGAGTTGGGGAGGAAGTTTTAAAAAATTTGTTCTTCAGGGCTGAAAAAGGCGAGGAGGTTTTCTTTTCAATGCTTTTTGAAACTTCTCTTTGGGTGCGGTTTTCTGATTCTTTGGGCAGATAAAAAAGCGCCACCGCAATGATAGCTATCATCACGGTGGCGCCCAAGATAATAATCAGTAATTTTTTCATTATGGCCAGCAGGGATTATGACAGCGCCTGAACCAAGCGTGAGTAAAGAACTTAAATCCACCTCTGGTCTTGCCCACAATTCTCACCAGCTTCTTTTTCAAATCACCGTGGCAGAAATCATTTCTATGGAACCAGACAACCACTGCATTTTTATTTTCAATATAGTGGAATTTATATGCCTTGGCGCAACCCATCTGCACTTCTTCAATAGTTTCAATATCATATCCTGGTGGGAAGCTCACAACCGCGCTTATGTCTTCTTCCTCAGGAGTGATTTCCTGGTCAACAACATATCCGCTTACCCCGGGAATTAAGTATCCCTCAGGAATCTCCGGAATTAAATCTCCCCACCAAGTGCTGGAAGATTTAAAGTAAAAAGCAAGACCAATTGTATTGGAAGCATCACCACAGCCGAGCTTGCCTAAGTCTTGATATGGTCTTCCGCCTGTATAAGCACCACAAGGAAATTGATCTGGCTGAGAACAATCCAGAGGTGTTTCGCCACTATCAAGTCCCTGGGTTAATTTTTCATAAGGACCATCGGTTTTAAATCCAAAAGGAGCTTTTGCTCCAATAAAGAACAGATAATTTTGCCCGGAAACCAAAGGCTCCGCAGGATAAAAATTATAAGTATAAAGCCCTTCAACCGGGTCATAACGAACTTCTGTATGAACAGCTATTTGCTTTCCTGCATAGCAACCCGGAGAGCTTTCTTCAATAATTCCTGCTACAAGATAGCCGAGCTCCCTGTCAACCTTTATGCTGGGATTGGGAATGGGCGGAGTGTCCTCTTCTGGTGGCTCATAGAGCATATTGTGCTCGCGAATTTTTGGCGGGAAGAAATTTCCAGCTTCCCTTACATATCCCACCCTTCCACCGGGCTCTATTGTGTAAACCACGCTCCCATTCGCATCCACCACCCGCAAAGTGGGAGTGGTTCCAAAATTGGTGATAATCCTTACTCTATGAACAGTTCCCTGCCCGCCAACATACTGCGGAAAAACAACAATCTGATACTTGGGAAATTGAGTGTCATAATCTGCCCAGCTTACCTGAATTTGATTTTTGAAATAATCATCAACAGGCGGATACCATTCAAGCCACTGGTCACGGATAATCTGAGCAGTTTCTTCAGGATATTCATCAACATTATAATAGCCCACGCTCAAGCCCAGATATCCTTCAAGAGAATTATAAACCTGAATATGCCCGCCATCAGGAACACTATCAGTTCGGCTGTAAAGAATCATTGTTTGACCAGGACGAAGTGCACCAAACCATTTTTCACCCGTGGTGTAAATTGTCATTTCTGGCTGAGCAATTAATTCATAAGCACTGGATTCAAAGTTAGCACCAACAAAAATAGCATTAATGGGCGCACAGCCTGCAATTATCAGAAATAAAAAAAGCCCAATAATGCCTGCTGGGATTGAGAGCTTTTTCATTTTTGCCCTCCTTTTCTGGTGTTCAATTTTTTGAACACTCGGGGCTTTTGCCTCATTTTCTGTAAAGAATTTTAGCGCAAAAAAAAAGTCGTGTCAAGGAAAAATTTGTTACTTTTTCAAGAAATCTTTTTATTTTTTTGAATATCTTTCTTTAATTATGAAAGTCATTGATTTAAGAGGCAATTTTGAAGGTTTGTTAAAATGATTTTCAGCAGGGATTTTTTAGAGAATTTTAATCTGAAAATTAGATGACAAATTAGGAAAAAGCATTTAAAATGTTTTTAATGATTGACATTCACAGTCATCTTTTAGCGGGCATTGATGATGGAGCTGAGCGAGAAGAAGATACGCTCAGAATGGCTGAGATTTACAAGCAGTTTGGCTTTAGCAAGGTAGTAGCTACTCCGCATATAAATGAGAAGTCTGGATATTTTATAGGCAAGAGCGAGTTAGAGGAGAGGTGCAGAAGCTGGAATGAGAAGTTTTCTGAGCTCGGGCTTGAGCTTTTGGTGGGTGCGGAATATTATCTTGAGCAGGATTTCGTAAAGTTCGCAGAAAAATATTGGCCACTGATAACAATAAACAATTCCTATTTCCTTCTGGTTGAGCTTCCTGTTCTTTTCCCACCTTCAGGTCTTTCAATAAGTGTTTTTGAGATAAGAAGCAGAAATCAGGAGCTGGCAAAAATACTTCCTTTTCTCCGACTGATTCTGGCTCATCCGGAAAGAAATGAGGAGACTTTGAAAAATCCTGAGCTTTCTGCCCGGCGTCTCCGTGAGCAGGGCATATACATTCAGATTAATCTTGGCTCTTTAATTGGACTTTATGGCAAGCCAGTGAGAAAATGTGCAGAGCTATTTTTGAAAAAGAGGCTGGTGGATTTGGTGGCAACAGATGCGCATTCTCCTGACCAGCTAAAAATGGTGCTGGAAGAAGGACTAGCGCGCCTGCGAAAGCTGGTGGGGGATAAGTGGTGTAGGGTGCTGATGGAGGTCAATCCCTCTCGGGTGCTAGCTGGTGAGCCTTTGGAACCAATGTATTAGTTGTTCCCAGATGCCCAGCCACAGAAAAGGTTGTGAGAAAAGTTTACAAAAGGCAAAGTTAAAATATAAAAAGGAGTCTGTCAGATGGGCAGAGTAAAGTTAATTCCAATCATTATTGCAGGCGGGAGGGGCACGAGGTTCTGGCCTCTTAGCAGGCGTAAAAAGCCCAAGCAACTTCTTGACCTTATAAGCAAAAAGCCTTTAATAAGAGAGACTTATGAAAGGCTTGCTCCTGTTTCGGGGAAAAAAGAGGTTTATATTTCCACTTCCAAAGACCTGGTAGAACCAATAAAAAAGATTCTGCCCGAAATTCCTGAAAAGAATTACCTGGTTGAGCCAGAGCCAAGAGATACAGCTCCTGGAATTGGGCTGGCGCTGGCAATGGTCAGCAGGGAGCTGAAGGAGGCGAGCCCAGAGCCTGTGCTTGCTTTTCTTCCTTCAGACCATTACATAAAAAAGCCAGCTGAGTTCAGAAAGGTATTGAAAAAAGCAGGTGAAATTGCCTATAAAAAGAACCTGATTGTTACCATAGGAATTAAGCCTTCATTTCCCAGCACATCTTATGGATATATTCAACCCAAAGAGCCTATTTCTGGTTATAAAGATGCTTATTTTGTGAAGCGGTTTAAGGAAAAGCCTGATTTAAGGCGGGCAAAGCGGTATGTATCTATGGGATTTTTCTGGAACGCAGGTATATTTATTGCCACCCCCAGTCTTTTATGGGAGCTTTTTGAGCGGTATCAGCCGACGATGGCAGAGGTTTTGAAAAAGATATCCACTGCGCCTGATGCAAGGCTAGTCAGCACCATCAATCGTGAATTTCCCAA
>CAZQJX010000093.1:0-9786 GCA_964592965.1 uncultured bacterium | reverse complement strand
AGCTGTAAAGCCCTATCATAAAGTCATAAGGTGCAAATTTAAGGACAATTTTATGTTCTCCTTTATCAAGCCATAGGGTCTGAAAGCAGAGATTAGCCCTGAAAATCCTCTGCTCAATCCCATCAACAAAGGCTTTCCAGCCCGGATAATATTGGCTTGTCCAGATCAGCCATCCTGATGTGGAAAGATTCGCCTTTAAGATTATTTTTTCCCGCTCATATTCCACCAGTTTTATCTGCTCATTCTTTTTCTCTAAATCTTTTGGTTCAGGATTTATAAGAGGATAGCTAGGCTTTGCCACAAGGAGCACATCCTTTTCAGGTTGAAATTTTTCCGCATCTTTTAAAGTATTGACCAGCTCTTTTTCACTTTCAAAAACTTTTGCTTTTCGGACAATCCAGAACCTATCAAACGCCTCTGTGTTTTCATATAGCCTGACAGCTTTCCCTTCACGATATTTAATGGTCTTGGCAGGATTAATTATCTCTGGTTCCACCCAACCAGCTTTATGAGTATTAGTTTTAAGCAAGATAAAATCCAGCTCCTTTATATTTTCAGGAAGCCCAAAGATGAATCTAGAAGAAAACCTGTTTTTAGTAAGCGCCCTTGCAAAAAGCAGGCGGTTTTTTTGTGGCTCTTTAATAAGAAACCAATCATCACCCTGCTCAGACCAGAGTTTAAAAGATAGTTTATCGTTTTGGAAAAACTGCGCCTGATATGAAAATTTGGCAGGTCTTTGCGCTTCCAGCATGGGCTGAAAGTCTTTCTCGCTGAATTTATATCCATCAAAAGCATTGACTCGGGAAGGATTGAAAAAATATTCAGGGTCATAAATTATGCTCCTTTTATCAGATTCTTTTAAAGAGAATCTTTCTGCAAAAAGCCAGCGAAGCCCAACCATATTTACCAAATGACGATTTGATGGGTTTATAAAATCCTGACATTTAAAAGGCATATGAAAATTATAAATCATTCCCCTTGCTGATTTTTTAATTTCAGGATTTAAGATAAAGAGGAATTGAGCATAAAAACGGGGCGGATAGCTCATCCAGCAGTTAATCCCTTCCGCACCATCTACATCTCCCTGCACCTCAATGGGGATTAAAAGTTTTTCAGAAAGAAAAGATATTTTTATCCAGGGATAAAAAACCTGCATTCTCCACCTGCCTTTGGAATTTGAAGCAACCTCATAATACCTGTCCCAATATTTTGGCGGTGAAAAAGAGAATAATGGATAAGGCGGATGCCACAGGTAAGGAAAGCAATCAAAAGCAATAATTAAACTTGCCAAAAGGCTCAAACGAAACCGCAGTGGTTTTAAAAGCCAGAGCAAAATAGATAGAAAAAGCAATCCTATTAAATAAGGACTAAACCGGCAGAGCGCAAATGCTATTAAAGCAAAAAGGCTATAGACAACCAGCGCCTTTTTCCCATTTCTTAAATTTCCCAAAAACCAATCAAAGCCGAAGCCTGCCCATAATAAAATTATGAATTGGAAAATATAGGCAAGCTTATAATGGCGGACAAAATGGGAGTAAACAGGGAGATGATATGGAATTTTTCCCAGCCCTATATCAGGTGCAATTAAAAGAATTATAAGCAGGCAGAAAAGAATAAAACCAGCCCGAACCGCAGGCTCTTTAAATTTCTTAAAAATACC
The DNA here is from genome assembly GCA_964592965.1 of uncultured bacterium. Classification (GTDB taxonomy): domain Bacteria; phylum RBG-13-61-14; class RBG-13-61-14; order RBG-13-61-14; family DRUE01; genus CAZKMM01. Next base: position 8,126 of record CAZQJX010000093.1, on the reverse strand, counting down.
AACTCCTGCAAAACCTAATGCCAAAAAGCTGAAATAAAGACCAACAAATTTTCTGGAGAGAAGCCCGAAGAAAGTTTGGTTTAAAAAAAACAAAAATTCATTTTTTGAAAATAAGGAATTACCTTTTTTAATGGGAAGATAATAAGTGTGGAGATAAGTTTCATAATCAGGTTTTGCAAAACGAATGGTTCTTTGAAGATAATTGAGAGTGGGTAGGATTTGGATAGATGAAAGAACCAGCGCCACTAAAAAAGCTAATCCCACAATTAATATCCAGCGAGCTTTTAATTCCTTTCTCTCTAAAAGCCAAAAAATTAAAATAAATATCCCTAAGAAATATATGGCATAAGTAAGTTGCTCTGCATCTCCAGCAAGAATAATCATAAAAAGGATTAAACAAAGGAAAAAAAAGTTTCTGCTTTTACCAATTTGTTCGGGCTGACATAGAAGAGCAATTGCTAGAAATATCCATCCAAGTGGAGCCAAAACACTGGGTATAGCACTTATATAAATGGTATATCCGCTCATCGTCATCCAGGCACTAGCAATTAAAGAAGAGGGAGGAGATAATTTTAATGCCCTAAAAAGCAGATAAGTTGAAAAAGCTATAAGCTCAAAATGAAATAAATAAAACAGAATAATTCCCAAGGGAAATTTGAAAAGACTAGTTAAAATGCTTATGGGATAAATAAGAGCGGGAAGGTAAAGGGCAAGTGCTGGAAGCCCACAAGCAAGGCTTGGGATCCAAAGAGGAAAAAATCCATTATGCAGATATTCTCCTAGACAGCGAAAGCTATATAAAACAGCTATAAAGTAATCTCCACCCAAAGCAAAAAGATTTTGATAAGTCTTTCCCAAAAACATTGGAAGATTGCCGAGCAAAATTAGCAGAAAGAGAATAAAAATATAATGGAGTTCAGTAAGCAAGGAAAGATTTTTTGACGAAGAAGGCTGAATCATTAGCTTTAACGACGGGGTTTAATTCCTTTCAAAAGCGCCTTTATAACCAATTCCATTTTATCCTCATCTATATAGCCATTGATTATTTTGCCGTTAACCACCAGCATAGGTGTGCCTTTGATTTTTAGCTTGAGCGCATCATCTATATCCTTTTGAACAGCTTTTTTAGTTTGCTCGCTCTTTAAGCAGGCACTGAATTTTTCCGGGTCAACTCCGCATTCCACTGCCATAGTTAAGAGAGACGCTTCGCTATAGGCACCTGCTCGGATTAGCCTTTCATAAAATTCCTCAAAACATCCAAGCTGATAAGCACATTCCGCCGCATAGGCTGCCAAACAGCTTCCAGGATGAAGACTATGCCTCACCGCATAATTACATTCAGCATCAAGCGGAAAGTTTTTATAAATGAGCCTGATTCTAGGACCAAATTTCTCACGCATCTTTTTAAGAACATAATGCATTCTTCGGCAGAACGGGCATTGAAAGTCGCTGAACTCTATAATCGTTACAGGTGCATCATAGGGACCAATACAGGGGTCATTTGGAAATTCCAGCTCAACCGCTTGGTTTTTAAGAAATGCCCTTACCCGGGCAAGCTTTTTTGCCTGAAGCCGATTGAGCTGAATCAAAAACCCAATCACAACTAAAATAACTATCATTACTATGCTGATGAGAACTCTCGGGTCACCTCGGACAAGCTCAAAATCCTCCAAAAACTGCCTAAAGATTAGAAAGGGAGAATCAAGAGTAAAGATACTTAAGATGAAAAAGCCCAAATTAACCACATAAACACAGGTGCACCAAAGGCAAAAGGTATGCAGTTTAAAAGTTGAAACTAAAGCAAGATATATACTGATGCCTAAAAAAATTAACGCCAAGATAAAAAGGTAATTTTCAAGATGAGCAAAAATCCGAATCTTGGTTTTCAGCCGAAGAGGTATTAAAACCAAAAGCAGAAAATAACCCACAATCCCATAAACAGAATTATGAATGCCAAAGATTTTTGAATAAGGGCTGAGCGCAACCGCAACACAGTCCATTCGCTCGCTGATTTTACAGACAGGATTAAAATCCGGATTCTTTAAAGCAAGAAAATCCACCCGGGCAAGCTCAATGGAAAAGCCCAGACCAAGCCAGCAAACCAGCCAAATCCAAAAAAGAACCTTTCTCTTTTTTCTTTCTTTTTCTGTTGGTTGAGCCTGCATTCTCCAAAATATAATTCAGCTTATCCGCTAAGTCAATAATTTTGTTTGCAAATTACTGAGAATTGTTCCTTGATTCAGCCTAAAAACAAAAGCGACTTTTTGGTCTTTACCTTTATTGCCAAATCAAGATGAATTTGCTAGCTTTTTAAAAAATGTCCTTGCAGGAAAGAGCAGAAATCATAGCTTGGGAGAAATCTGTTATTTTTCGTAAGATAAAAAAAGAAGATGTTGATGAACTGCTTGAAATTGAAAAAAAGAGCTTTCCCAGCCCTTGGAGCAGGGAGATGTTCTTACGGGAGCTTGAGGTTGCGTTTTCATATCATCGCCTGATTGAGCTTAAAGGTAAAAAGGAAATCCTTGGATATATCTTTTGCTGGCTGGGAAAAGATGAAGCATCTATTTTGAGCCTAGCAGTAGCTCCGAAGATGCGAGGAAAAGGTTTGGGAAGTTTTCTTTTAAAAAAGGCGCTAGATGAGCTTTTTTCTTTGGGCATCTTAAGGGTTTGGCTTGAAGTGAGGGTGAGCAATTTGCCTGCGCAGGCGCTTTATAGAAAATTTGGCTTTAAGCTAGTAGGAATTCGCAGGGGTTATTATCGTGATACAGGTGAGGATGCTCTGGTTATGGAAAAGGAGCTAAAAGATGCGCAGAGCTGTGAGAGCTAAAGTTATTTTTAATCAAAGATTGGCAAAAGATATTTTTTTGCTCAAGGTTGAACCTGAAGAAAAATTAACCCCAGCCTTTGGACAGTTTTTTATGCTCAAAATAACATCTGGCAAAGAATTGCTCCTTGCCCGACCATTTAGCTGGTTTAGGATAGATAAAAGCTGTATTGAATTTTTGTATCAGGTGGTTGGAAAGGGCACATTTCTTTTAAGTAAATTTTGTGCTGGGGAAGAATTAACCCTTCTCGGTCCGCTGGGAAGAGGATTTTGGCTGAGAGATGATGCTCGCAAAGTTTTGCTGGTTGCTGGTGGAGTGGGAATTAGCGGTATTTATGCTTGGGCAGAGGAGCTGGCAAAAAGGGTATCGGAGATTTTTTTAGTCTGGGGTGTGAGAAGCAAGGAGCAGTTTTTTCCGCTTAGGCTTTCCGATAGGATTAATTTATATCAAGCTACAGAATTATCCAGCACTTACTTTAAAGGTCTGGCAACAGAGCTTGCAGAAAAAGTTATTAGCGAGAAAGAGCCAGATTATCTATATGCTTGCGGTCCCAGAGCAATGCTTAAGAGCTTGGCTTTGCTTGCTAAAAAGCATAACCTTTCAGGTCAGGTTCTTTATGAGGAGCGAATGGGATGCGGTCTGGGGGCTTGCCTTGCCTGTGCGGTGCCTGCGAGGAGTGGTGGATATTTGCATACCTGCTCTGATGGTCCTGTTTTTGAATTTGATGAAATAGACTGGGAGAGAGTGAAATGATAGACCTTAAAACCACCATCAGAAGTCTTACTTTAAAAAACCCTGTTATCCTTGCCAGTGGTGTCTGCGGTTATGGTGATGCTTATAAAGATTTTTATTCACCTTCCCTTTTGGGCGCGGTTGTGACCAAAGGAATTTCTCTCAAGCCCAAGGCAGGCAATCCACCGCCGAGAATCTGGGAAACCGATGCTGGAATAATCAACTCTATTGGACTGGAGAATATTGGTTTGGAAAAATTTATTAATGAAAAACTTCCGCAGGTAGCTAAAACAGGAGCTGAGATAATCGTGAATATTTTTGGCGAAACTGAGGAAGAATTTTTTGAATTGGCAGAAAGGCTTGACTCACAAAAAGGCATCAAGGCTTTAGAGCTCAACCTTTCCTGTCCAAATGTCAGAAAAGGCGGAATTGAATTTGGCAGAGACCCAGAGCAGGTAAAAAGAATTGTGGCTGGAGTAAGGAAAAGGACACATCTGCCAATATGGGTGAAATTGAGTTTGAGCAGAGCTGACCCCACACCAATAGCCAAGATTGCTGAAGGAGAGGGAGCTGATGCCATTGTTCTAACCAACACTTTGAGAGCAATGGCTGTTGACCTTAAAAGCAAAAAGCCTGCTTTGGGCGCTATTACTGGCGGGTTGAGCGGTCCTGCTATCAAGCCGGTGGCTCTGGCAGGAGTGTTTGACTTGGTAGGGGAGATTTCTATTCCAGTAATTGCCTGTGGCGGAGTGTTTGATTTTAAAGATGCGCTGGAATTTCTCCTCTTAGGAGCCAAAGCGGTTGAGGTGGGAACCTGTGTGTTTGCTGACCCTTTTGCCCCTCTTAAAATAATTGAAGGAATTAAAAATTATCTTGAAGAGAAAAAAATAAGCTCTCTTGAGCAATGGATTGGTGCCATTGAAATTGAATGAAGAAAAAAATAAAAGCAGGCGAAAAGAAGTAGTTATTGCGGTTTTGGTAGCCTTTTTGTTTTTTCTTTATTACAGCTTTTGGATTTTTAAGCTTTATCCTACTTTGATTAATGATGAATATTCAGCTTTGGAATATGTATATCGGGTGGTTAAAGCTGGTCAGGTTTTTCCCACCCCTCATCGCTTTCACAAGCCTTATTCTCTTATTCTCGGTTTTCTTGCCTTTGCAGGCGGAGCGCTCGCCTATGAGCTGGTATGTGCTGGATTTTCCGCAGGGCTTGTCTTTGTCTTTTTCCTCTGCGCAAGAAGACGCCTGAGCTATCGCTGGGCGCTTTTAGCCAGCATAATGCTTGGTTTTGCTCCTGACCACTTCACCAATACTTTAAGAGCAATCACAATGATACCAGCAGGGTTTTTTATTTTCCTTGCTATTTACTGGGGGTTTGAGCTTCCTGATAATCCTAAGCGGTGGAAAAAATATTCTGCTACAGCATTTCTCGGCGGGCTGGCAAGACCAGAGGCTTGGCTTTTAGCCTTTCCTTTGGCAGGTTGGCTTTTTCCAAAGAATAAAAAGCAGATTCTGCGATGGCTACTTTCAGGAGCGTTAATAGCACTTTCCGCATTAATCTGGTTTGGCAAAGACCTTTATTTAAATCACAATTTTTTCCACAGCTTTGAGGTAGCTAAATATGATAAGATTATTGGAACAGGCGCCTACTTTGGTCCTTTTAAATCTCTTTACTTTTTCTATCATTTTCTTTCCCGAAGGTTTAGTAAGATTTTTCTCCCTTTTAGTGTTTTAGGATTTTTTCTCTATGGATTTAGTTTAAGAAAAAAATGCCTGAAAGACCTGATTTTTGTTATGACGCTTCTTTTCTTTTTCTTCTTTTACTTTTCCACTTTGAGCGGGGTATATCCGCAGATGCGGTTTTATTATTTACTGGCAAACTGCCTGATTTTTTTCAGTGCCTATCTTCTGGAGAGAATAGAGCAGGGCTTTAAAACAGGGAGTTTAAAATGGGTGAGTCGGCTAGGAGCGTTTTTGCTTTTGGGTTGGTATTTTTTCTGGACAGGTTATGCCACCAAGACAAATGAGCTGGGATTCTTAAAAAGAGAAAGCAAACTTCAAAGAGAAACCATTAAACTGGCAGAGTTTTTAAAGCCATTTATTGACCATAAAAGACACCGGCTCTTAATTTCTGACCGACGAGATGATGAGCTTTCTTGGCTTTTGCGAGATTTGCCTATTCAAAATTACATTCATTTTCGTGAGACACATTTCTGCGAGCGCTTTTATGGAAGGGATTATCCTTATCTTGCTAGAGCAGGGGTTGAATTCAGGAGAAATCTGGAAGAGATTTGTCAGGGAAGAAAAAACTTTCTTGATTTTCAGCCTGAATGGATAATCTGGCTGGACAATGATTTTCAGTATCAAGGAGTTGAGCAAATGTATCAATGGCTACAGTGGCAGGACCGCACCAAGTTATATGGGTATTTAATAGAGCTTATTGCCCAAATCGGCGAGTATAGAGTTTTTCAGGTGAAAAAGCTCAATCAATGACCTTGAGGATATTTTTGGAAGGAGAAGTTTGCCCTTCTTCTGGATAGCGGTAGATTATTTTATAATCTAGGTCTTTTTCATCAAGCACAGGTTTTTGATTTATCATTAGCCAGGCGTGCCCTTTTAAATCGCCTGCCTCTTTTCTTACTCCAAGAAAAAAAATCACTGGCTCTCCTTTTAGCCTATAAAATCTATAAAGCACAAGTGAGCGCTTTAAACAGCTCGGCTTGAAAAACCAGAAATTCCGCTCCAGCCAGAAGCTGATAAAATCAACCAGTTTTTGGAGAGATATATTGCATTTTGTAGAAGGATTGGGTGTAAGCAATTTCATCAATTTATCTAGAGGAAGGAGATTAAGGAGGATAGAAATCAAAGCCAGCCAAAGTCCAATTTTTAAAAAAATCCAGAATTCTCTTACACCACCAATAAATTGAAAAAATTTTTTTAAGCGAGCTGTCATTTTAATAGAAGTTTATCATAACAGGCTTGGGAAAATTAGGCACACCATTATAGACAGAGTTAGAAAAGAAAACCTTCGGTCCTGATATAGGATTTAAATTCTCGTCAAGCTCAAGCAAATAAAGGTCTGCCAGATAGTCATTAAATTTCACCATAAAAACAATTCCGTTGAGATGAGGAGAATAAGCAGGATAGTTTATATCCAGAGGTTTTAAAGTTTCTCTGAATTCTCTTATATCATAAATGCGCTGACAGAACTCGCCAAGATAAGAGCTGGGAGAGCTTAAAAGCCCTTCTAGACTGAGTCGGGCAATGCCAAAAAAGTCAACCTTCCACTTGCCAGAACTTTTATTCAGTTCTTTTAAAAAGCAAAAAAAATCTTTAGAACCGCTTCCACCAGCTACAGGTCTACATTTCAAAAGATTTAAAAAATAATTGGAGCTGGCAATTGTATCGCCATCATAAATTTTTCCTAAAAGCTCTGGCGGGCTTTGGGCAAGGTTAGTTTCTGGGTCAAATCTCATTCCTAAGAGACGAAAGCGATTAGCTAATCTTACTGGAGCAGGAGCTAACTGAGGCTCCTGCACCAAGAAAATAATCAGCCTGCCATCTACGCTCCAATTCGGTCGGTAAATCTTATCCTGATAAAAGCTGGTTATATTACCTAAAGGAAGGAATTTTTTGTATTCGCTTCCGTTCCAGTAATATCCGCTTCCGCTAATCAGCACCTTCTCATTTTTGCCCTCAATATCATTAACATCATTGATACAGATATTTATCCCTGTAAAAGATTCTCGGTTAGGACAGAGATAAACCAGATGCTTTCCATCAGCAGAAAAGCTTGGGCTTTCACTCCATTTGCCAGTGGGGCTGACTTGGCGCTTGCTCGAGCCATCAGGGTGAATGACAAAAATCCTACTCTGCAGGTCCGGGTGGTTATAATCAAATTCGCTGTAAGCAATCCAACCCATTGTTGGGCTCCAGACAGGTTCACTTTGGCGGATTCGTGAAGCTTTTGCCGTTATCTGAAAAGGCAGTTTATACTCTAAATCCGCGCTCCAGATTTTTGTCCAGAGCGGGTCTGAATAGTCAGAGGCAAATACTATTCGTTCGGATACTTTAAATATATCCAGCCAGATGGTAGCAGGAGGAGAAGATATTTTTATTTCCATTTTGAAATTTAGGCTGGAATTTTTATCCAGTTTTCCTAAAAAGAAGGTTGGCTGATTGTTTCCATTGATAAGGTCGTATGTTCTAACCTCAACTCCCTGCGCCTTTACCACCACTATCCAGAGCCGTTCAATTGAAGATTTTCCTTTCTCTTTTATTTGAAAAGATAGCTGAGAAGAATCTTCTAGCTGGGCAGAAAGATTAATCTGGTCAGCAACTCTTTCTCCATCTATTCCTGAATAATCAATTATTCGGGTGAAATTTCTTGGTGGAATAACCACTGCCTTTTGGTTTGCATCAATTTCAACTCTGAAATAATTTTCCGCAGATATATTAAAAGTCTCTCCTTCAAATTCACAGCAGGCAATAAAAATAATTATTGCAAAAAGAATAAATATTTTTCTCATTTTTCCTTTGCTTCTTTCCATAACTGAGCCCATTTGGAGT
>CAZQJX010000092.1:0-9864 GCA_964592965.1 uncultured bacterium | reverse complement strand
TCCAAATGCCCCTGTGAACCGTGTGAATATACTTGGCACGAGGCTCGCCCGGCTTTCCCTCTATACTTGCCATAAGAGCAGAGCTCTCACCGCAAACAAATGCGCCACCGCCCTGATTGACCTGGACATCAAAATTAAATCCTTCCTTGCCAAGAATGTTCTCTCCTAAAAGCCCATATTCCTTTGCCTTTTGAACCGCAATGGAAAAGTTCCTTACCGCCAGTGGATACTCGTGCCGAACATAAATAAATCCCTGAACAGGACTTACTCCGTAAGCAATGGCATAAGCACCTATAATCAACCCTTCTAGAACCGAATGGGGATTTCCTTCAAGCAAAGAACGGTCCATATAAGCTCCCGGGTCTCCTTCATCAGCATTGATAATCACATAGCGAATATCTCCATGAGCATTTCTACAAGTCTCCCACTTCACCCCAGCAGGGAAACCGCCACCACCTCTTCCCCGCAATCCTGCTTTTTTTACCTCTTCAATAACCTGCTCAGGAGTCATTTCAAAAAGCGCCTTTGCCAAGGCGGAATATCCGCCAATGCGTATATAGTCGTCAATGTTGGTGGGGTCAATCATTCCGTTCATACCAAAAACCAAGCGCTTCTGATATTTATAAAAAGGAACCTCAGATTCACGCTGTATTCTTTGCTTGGTCTGTGGGTCGCGGTAAAGAAGACGCTCTATAACCTCGCCTTTCTCAACAGTTTTCTCAAGTATCTCAGAAACATCTTTGGGCTTAACTGATATATAAAGAACCTCTTGAGGATGTATCACAACCAAAGGACCCTTCTCGCAAAAGCCATGACAGCCGGTAAATTTCATCCGCACCTTTGCTTTCAAGCCATTCTTGTTGACCTCCTCCAAAAATGCCTGATGAACATCCGCACTGCCTAATGCTAGGCAACCGGTGCCACCGCATACCGCTATATATGGCTGATTAGGGTCGTAGTCAGCCTGCAATTTCTTCCTATATTCTTCCAGCTCCGCCGGATTGGAAAAATACGGCATTACTTCTCACCTCCCTTTTTACCTTTCCCGGCGGTTTTCTTCCTTCCGGTGGATTTTTTAGTTTTTGAACTGGTGGTTTTTTTCGCTGTTGTCTTTTTAGTTGTCTTTTTGGTTGTGGATTTTTTGGTGCTTTTTGATTTCGCCGTCTTCTTGGATGCGCTCTTTTTTTCTTCCACAGCTTTGGCTTGCTTGCTGGAGCTATCCTCTTTTTCAGTCTCAGCTTTTTGCTCTTTTTCTTTCCCCGCGCTCTCTTTTTCTTCTGCCTTCTGCTCCTTTTCTTCAGCTTCCGCTTCTCCCTCCCGCACTGCCTTAAGCATCTTCTCAACCTTAGCAGGATTCATATTGCCATAATATTTCCCATCTACCACTACGATTGGACCCAGAGCACAAGCTCCAAGACAGTTAACCGTTTCTATAGAAAACTCTAAATCCTCGGTAGTATCTCCTGCTTTGATGCCCAGTTTTCTTTCCAATTCTTCAAGCACCAAAGGAGCGCCCCGAACATGGCAGGCGGTTCCCATACAAACCTGAATGACATGTTTGCCTTTAGGCTTTAAGCTGAATGCTTTGTAAAAAGTAGCAATATGATAAATCTGACTTGCAGGCATACCCAACTTTTTGGCAATATAGCGCAAATCTTCCTCAGGAAGATACCGCTCTACATCTTGTATCTCGTGAAGAATGGCAATAATCTGGCTCTGGCTGTTTTCGTATTTTTCTAAAATTTTATCTATTTCCGCTTTATCCATCTTACTTCCCTCTTAAGGAAACTTCTTATGAAATTACTCGCTTGCCTGTGAAGAAGATTCTTGCGAAGCCTCCTGTTCAACAATAACCGCTGCCATTCTCCTCATCTTTTTCTCTGCCACTTGTTCGGCTTCTACCAGCATCCTTGCACCAGTTGGGCAGGCTTCAACACAGGCAGGCTCTAGCCCTTCCTGAAGCCTATCCCAGCAAAGCGAGCATTTTGCCATAATACCTCCCGGTGCCTTGCGAATAGCACCAAAAGGACAAGCAAGAACACAGCTTGAACAGCCAATGCAAAGCTCCTTGTTGAAAAACACAGGCTGGTCCGGTGCAGGACGATAAAGAGCTCCAGTTGGACAAACCGACGCACAGGGAGAATCCTCACACTGATGGCACTGCATAGGAACCGGTCTGTCCATTGCTGAAATAACCTTTACCCGTGGCGCTGGAAGCGGGTCTTCTAAAATTGCGCCCAGCAGAGTTTTGGATTTGCTCCGAGCAACCGCACAGGCAATCTCACAGCTATGACAGCCCATGCATTTCTTTAAATCAGTAACGATTAGCTTCATCTTCTACTCCTTTCTTTATCCAAGCAGTTCGCTGATTAACTTCTTGGTATAAGCGATTGCCTCGGGATGAAGCATAACCACAATGTCAGAGCCAGCAAGCAGACTCATAGTTGCAGTAATTGCCTCATAAATCACTCCTCTTAGTTTCTGCTCCCCAAGTTTGGGGGCTTCTTCTGTGGTCTGGTTGGTCTCCTTAATCTTCCAGACCTCTTGACCAACAAAGTTAATCAAGGGCTTTTGCATCTTTTCGTCCTGCTGGACAAGCGCTGCCATACGGTCGCGCTCCATAACTGAATAGCAATATTCAATACCGTATCCTAATGCTCCAGTAGTTGGGTCCATTATAATGCGGTCGGGCTTTACTCCCAGATTCTCTAAAAGGGTGTTGAGCTGTTTGGCAAGGTTGACATCTATAGGGGTGCTCGCTGCTACTATGTGACCAAATCCAATAGCAGGCGCTCCTAGCTGTTTGTGATTGTCCTCTTCAATTGGCCAGATGACCAGGTTCTTTCCCTCAAACTTCTCCATTACCTTGCGCAAAACCTCGCGGTCTTTTTCAATATTTGCCACGCCAGAGACAATAAGCGGAACATCCACTGCATTTAAAACTTTTTCTACCGTGGGCAAGACGCTATCTGCATCCGCGTTCTGACCGTTGGGGTCTGTGCTTTGAAGCTTAAGGCAGAGTATCTCCGCACCATATTCCTCAACATCTTTCTTTGCCCAAGCAGCAACATCGTTGAGAACATCTTTATACGGCTCCTTAAGGGCATCTGGCCATCCATCAGTATCTGCATCCCAGATGCCATAAGCTATGCGGGGTGGATTGGGCATCTCGCCTTCCCAGATGTAAAAAGGAAAGCAGGTCTCTCCGCCAACTTTAATGGCTTTATCTCCAGTGCCTATGGTTACTTCAAGAATTTTTCCTGTGTAGGTCTCTTTATAAAGGTCCAATGCCACTTTTAAACCCTCCTTTCTTAATTATCTTTCCACCGCCCTTTTAAAGATTAAGCAGGACTTTTACGCTTTTCACTGCCATAGCTCTCGCCATACCAATAGCGAAGAGCATTTCTTAAATATTTAAGCTTCCACTCTTTATCCCCTAGGCGACCTTCCCAGTCATAACCCTCGCCTATCTCAGGCTCGCCGGGTTCGTAAAGCTCTCCGAGAATTTCAACCTCAGTTCCATCAAAGCGCTTCTTTTTAATAGTGGGATACTCTTTACTCACTTTCGCACCTCCTTTTCAAAAAATTGTTCCTCTCCTAAGAAAGCCATATCAAGCAACTGCTCTGATGAAACTACCGCAGGGGATGAATCTGGCAACTGCAAAAGCGGTTTTTCTTCCAGGTCAAATTCAATAACCTGGTTGTCTTCTAGAATAGCTCCTAAATATTTTACTTCAAGTTTATTTATCATATCAAGTAGGCGTTTGTCAAGTTTTTGGGTTCTATTAATTATCAGGAATTTTTCATCAATTTCAAGTGAGAGCTGGGCGCAGAGGTTAAGAAGATTTTTTACCGTGCGAATCCCTTTAACTGTGGGGTCTGAGACAATAAATAAATAATTAATTTTTCCTTCAGTCCTTCGGGAAAGGTGCTCCATTCCCGCTTCATTGTCCACCACCACCCATTTGTAATTATCACGCATTCGGTCAAGAAAATCACGAAGCACAGCATTGGGAGCGCAGTAGCATCCAGGTCCTTCAGGTCTGCCCATTACAATCAAGTCAATGTCCTTTCCTTCAGCAACCGCCTGATTAAGCCTCAGCTCCAAAAAGCTCTGCTTGCTCATTCCCTGAGGAATAGTGAGCTTGGCTCCCATAAACTCCTCAAGAATCTGCCCGATGGTTTCTTCTGGCTTTATCCCTATCATCACTGGCAAATTAGAATTTGGGTCTGCATCAACTGCAAGGATTGGCACCTCTCCTTTTTTTAAAAGATACCTGATGACGAGTGCGCAAAAGGTGCTTTTGCCCACCCCGCCTTTTCCTGCTACTGCAACCAGCTTTCCCATTTATTTAGCCTCTTTAACTTCCTTGAAAATCGGAACACAGGGAAGCTTCCGCTGGCGCCACTTCTGAATTCGCTCCATCACGCTGGGGAAGAATTTCTCTTCGGTGTGGGGCAAAAATAGTGCTGCCATATAATTATCCATAAAGGTCATATTGTCAGCGAGCTCAATATTGGTCATCATCTGAGCGATTTTTTCTGCGTCATCAAGAAGCTCGTTGGAAAAACTCACTAGGCGTGCGCCCAGCAAAGAGCCGTTGCCGATGAACCTGATTTTGTCTCTATCTATATCAGGCAAAAGACCGATGGTGATAGCATTTTCAATATCAAGGTATGAGCCGAAATTTCCAGCAATCAAAATCAGCTCAAGATTTTCAAAATCCAGCCCCACCTCTCCAAGCAAGGTGCGATATCCAGCATACATAGCAGCTTTGGCGCGAATAAGGTTATCAAAATCCATTTCTCTAAGAACAATATCCTCTCCAATTCCGCTTTCTTCTTTGGGAACAATTAAAACCTCAGGACCATCTGGTCCTTCACGAACAAGCGGGGAAGAGCTTTGTAGATTGACTTTGCCGTTCTGGTCTATAAGCCCCACCCGAAGTAGCTCCGCAGTGATATTGATAATCCCTGAACCGCATATACCTATCGCAGGCTTGTGCCCTATGGTCTGATACCGAACCTGGCAGGTATCTGGGTCTATGGAAAATCGCTCCACTGCTCCGGGAGCTGCGTGGGTTCCGTATTTAATACCACCGCCCTCAAAGGCAGGACCTGCTGAACAGCTCGCACAAAGAAGCCAGTCCTGATTGCCTAAAACAATCTCGCCATTGGTGCCGATGTCAATATAAAGCACAAGCTCAGAGCGCTTGTAAATGCCTGCGCCCAAAACGCCAGCAACAATATCTCCACCAACATAGCTAGCAACGCAAGGAAGCGCGTATACATGCACCCATTCAGGAAGATTTATTCCCAGCTCTTTAGCCCGCACTGGCGGGAAAATATTGGCAACTGGAACATAGGGGCTTAAGCGAATCCATTTTGGATTTAGCCCTAGAAAAAGATGAGTCATTGTTGTATTGCCTGCGCAGGTCATATGAGATATTTCTTCACGCTTTATATCTGTATGGGAGAAAAGCTCATCTAAAACACCGTTAATGGTGGAGACCACTGCCTTTTGAAGCTCAGCCAGTCCTTCAGGCTTGCTTCCATAAATAATCCGAGAAATGACATCAGCACCAAACCTAATCTGTGCGTTAAAATGATTAACCTTATGAATAGGCTCAAAGCGGTTGAGGTCAAGAAGCTGACCAGAGACTGTTGTAGTGCCGATATCAAAGGCAACGGAAAAATGCCTGTGCCTTTTATCTCCAGCCTCTATATGAATGAGCTTGGGTCTCCGGGCTCCCCGCTGAAGGTCGTAATCTCTTGCCTCTTCTCCGCGGGTGCGAACAACTGTTGCGGTTATCTTGAAGTCGCCTTCCCGCAGAACATCAGGAAGCCTTCGCAGGGCGGGAAAATCCACCGATACTCTTCTCAAGCCATACTTCTGGCGCAAGCCCCTGATTAAGCGCTGAAGGTCTGTGCTGTTGTCTTCTTTGCTGGGAGGAGGAAGTTCAAGATAAAGCTTGTGAACCGGGGACTCTTTTTTCCAATCCGGATTGAGCTGAGCAACCTCATCCTCTGTTAAAAACTGCCCTTTGGGCTTTCTTATCTTTTGGAGAATAAATTCCTTTTCTACCCGACTGTCCTCAGGGATGAAAATTTCAAGGTCGGTTTTTATCTTACTCAGGCAGGCTTGGCGCCAGCCTTCTTCCCAATCTTCATCGCTTTGGGTTACGCCTTTTTGGGCATCAACCTCACCTTTGACAATCTTTACCCGGCATTGACCGCAAACACCTTTTCCACCACAGCTGGCATCAATAAGAACACCTGCCCTGCTGATTACCTCCAGCAGGTTCTCGCCTTCCTGCGCCTCTACCTCAATGTTATCTGGCTGGATTTTTACCTTCATCCGAGCCTTTCCCTAAGTTTAAATTACGCCTTTTCAAGCCTCATTCTGGCAGATTTAACTGTATTCTTTAAAAGCATAGTGATGGTCATTGGACCAACCCCGCCGGGAACAGGGGTGATTTTTCCAGCAACTTCTTTCGCAGGCTCAAAGTCAACATCACCGCACAGACCGCTCTCGGTGCGGTTAACACCAACATCAATAACGGTTGCGCCGGGTTTAATCATATCAGCGGTAACAGCCTTGGGCTTACCAGCAGCAACAATAAGGATATCAGCCCGCTTTGTATGCTCAGCTAGATTCTTGGTGCGGGTGTGGCAGATGGTTATCGTGGCATTAGCATTAGGAGCTTTCTGAACTAAAATCATTGCGATCGGCTTGCCAACAATATTGCTCCTTCCCACCACCACAACATCCGCTCCCTCTATCTGAGTGCCAGAACGAACAAGTAGCTCCTGAATGCCCGCAGGAGTGCAGGGAAGAAATACCGGCTCGCCAATCATCAGCTTGCCCACATTTACAGGATGAAATCCATCTACATCCTTGTTGGGGTCTATGGCATAAAGAACTTTATTCTCATTGATATGCTTGGGAAGTGGAAGCTGAACCAAAATTCCATCCACCTCAGGATTTTGGTTTAGCTCATCAATTAATTTAAGCAATTCTTCTTCGGGAAAATCAGCTGGCTTGCGATACTCAAAGGATTTAATGCCAACCTTTTCGCAGGCAAGCTTTTTGTTGCGAACATATACCTGGCTGGCAGGGTCATCACCAACCAAAATCACTGCCAAGCCAGGCTCCCTGCCATACTTGGATTTGATTTCCTCAACCTCTTGCTTGATTTCAGAACGAATCTGTTCTGCAATGGCTTTTCCATCAATAATTTCTGCTGGCATTTTCCCCCTCCTTTTTTACTTTTTTCTTACTGCCTGAACCAAAAAGAACTAACCTGCAGGTGAAAAACTATTACTATAAATTGGTCAAGTTAAAATACTATGAAGAGGGGGTTTTGTCAAGCACCTCATTTTACCTATTCAGCTATTTTAAATTATCCAAATATATGGATAAAGTCAAGAGAGAGATTAAGTAATAATATTCGCATCTGATAAATATCTGCTAGTGTTTGTTTTTGACTTCTATTTTAAAAATTTATAGAATTTGCCTGGTGGCACTGAAGGAAGTTATTAAAGAAGCCCAAGCCTATGAAAACAGCCATATAAAGAGCTGGAAGGCTGATGGCAGAAAGGTAGTTGGTTATATTTGTGTTGCCACTCCCATTGAAGTTCTAGAAGCAGGTGGTATTCTTCCTTATCGGATTCGGGCATTGGGCAATCCGGAAACTGAGCTGGCAGATGCATATCTTTCCCGCTTTAATTGCAGTTTTTGTCGGTCCTGCCTCCAGTTGGGATTAAAAGGCACTTTTGACTTTCTTGATGGAATGATTGGCTCCAATGGATGCGACCATCTTCGGGGAATGATGGAAAACTGGCGCTATGCCCGAGGATTTAAATTTTATCATTATGTAAAAGTGCCTCATTTTACAGACCCAGATTCTCTTAAATTCTTTCAGGAAGAGGTTGAGCTTTATAAAAAAGCGGTTGAGGAGCATTTTGACCTGACAATATCAGATGAAAGCCTCTGGCAGGTGATTAATCGTCAAGAGCGAGTTCGTGAAAAGCTGAGGGTTATATATCAGCTTCGTGAGCAAGACCCGCCTTCACTTTACGGCTGGGAAGTTCTTTCCATATATCTTTTTGTCAGCTCGGTTCCGAGCGAGCTAGCGGAGGATGTTCTTGACCAAATAATTGATGAGAGAAAGGATTTTAAAATTGAATCTGGCAGGGCTCGCATTTTATTTGCAGGCTCTGCCACAGATGAAATAAACTTCATCAAGGAGATTGAGGAGCTGGGAGCTTTGGTGGTAAGCGATGCTTTTTGTTATGGCACCAGAGCTTTCTGGGCAAAGTCTTCAAAAGAACAATCTTCTAATCCTTGTGATGAGCTTGCCCGCATTTATCTGGACGGACTACTTTGCCCAAGAATGTTTGACCAGTTTCCAAAAAGAAAGGACTTTATCTTAAAGGCGGTTGAGCGGGCAAAAGTTGATGGTGTGGTTTTGGTTCATAATAAATTCTGTGATGTGCATGGAGTGGATAATGTCCAGCTTCGGCTTGCTCTAGAAAAAGAAGGTATCCCCACCCTTCAGCTGGAAAAGGAATACACTGCCCGTGCAGATATAGGAAGGTTCAAAACCCGAATCCAAGCTTTCTTAGAGAAGCTGGGAAAATGATAAGAAGAAATAATAAAGGACTGTTTCACCGTGTTCGCCGAACATTTACCCTTGCCCATTATCTGCCCACACCAATGATGAAACTTACCGGCAAACTAATGTATCGTTTAGGCTCTTTATCTGAATATATGCGCTCTGGTCCTGGAGCTATGTTTGCTCCGCCTTTTTTAGAAGCTGGTGTTGCGTTCAATAAAATGCTCGCCAAATGGATTGTTGATGCTTGGCTAGCATCCAAGCAGGGAAAGAAGGTGATTTTGGTTCCTTTTAACTTTCCAGTTGAGCTTATTCACGCTTTTGAAAATGCCTATCCTTTGACCAGTGAGGTTCTTTCAACCATTGGCGTGGTAATGCTTCGTGAACAGGGAGAGCCTTATTGGGATACAGCAATGTCGCTGGGTCTGCCAGACCATCTCTGCTCTGCCAACACCATAGAGCTTGGCTCTATGCTCAGCTCTAAGGACTTTAAGCCACAGGCAATTGTCTCATCTGCTCCCGGCGGGTGTGATGTCAATTCCAAAATACACGAGTTCGTAGCAAACTATCTCAACATCGCTCATTTTTTTCTTCCCAAGATTCCTGAGGATTCAGGAAGAGGAAGAAAGCAGTATAGCATTTATGTCCGCAAGCTGGTTCGGGAGCTGGAGGAGTTTATTGGCGAAAAGCTCACCGAGGAAAAGCTCGCCCAAGTATTAGAAAAAGCCAACCGCTGTTGTGAGCTTTACTGGGAGCTTTGGGATTTGCAAAAGCTCAAGCCTTCTCCTGTTCCTAATATCTTTTCGCTTCTTCTTTATGGAGTAAGGTTTACAATGTGGGGAACAGATGAGGCAATAAAAACCCTAGAAACTATGATTGATTGCGTGAAAAAATATATGCAAAGCCCAGAATATAAGAACAAAAAAGAGCGGGCACGATGCCTTTGGGCATATACAAGCTATTACTTTGACCTGGCTGGGCTTTTTAACTGGATGGAAGAGAGGGGCTATTCCCACCTTGGCGATGGGCTTGACCTTTATTTCCCCCAGCAAGTTGATACCTCAAGTATGGATTCTATGCTTGAGGGAATTGCCGAAGCGGGATGGAATATGCCTATGACCCGTCAGGTGGGTGCGGAAAGTATGAGCGGTTCTTGGACAGAAGATGTTATCTGGGCTTCGCACGAATTAAAGCCAGACTGCATAATTTACTGCGGGCATCATTCCTGCAAGCAAACCTGGAGCGT
>CAZQJX010000091.1:0-10356 GCA_964592965.1 uncultured bacterium | reverse complement strand
GCAACAGTAAATTTTGAATTGATAATCAGCTGGCTGAGAGCATCAATTTCGTCCATCAATCCAGCTCAATATGCTCTCCCCAGATTTTATCTTCAAGGTGAAGAATGCCAATGGTTCTTCGGGGAGCAAATCTTCTATCAGTGGCACTTCCCGGATTGAACATTAAAATTCCTTCTTCAACTCTATCATAAGGCTGATGAGAATGACCAAAGACAATACAATCAAGATTCTCACCTGCAAATTCTCTTCTCACCCGCTCGCTCAGACCCGTAGGAGCTCCCCAGCCGTGAATAATACCAATTCTAAATCCTTTAAGTTCAATTATTCTTTTTTCAGGCAAAACTTGTCTTACAGATGCAGGGTCCATATTACCTGCAACAGCATAAACCTCGCCAAATCTTTTTAAAACCTCAAGCACCGCCAGGTCTACAAGGTCCCCAGCATGAATCACCGCAGAGACATCTTTAAAATGAGGAGCTAAAAGCTCATAAAGTGCTTCCAAATCTTCGCTCACTTTTTGAATCATTTTGCTAGCTAGCCTGCGAATACCTCCTGTGGCAAGATGAGTATCAGAAATAACTCCTACTTTCATTTTTGCCTCCAGACCTTAGAAGCGGTTTTGCAATAAATAATCTGCCAGTCTTTTTCCAAAGCAAATTACAGTTAGAACCACAGGTAGGTCAAGGGTTTCTGGAATCACGCTGGCATCGCAACAGAAAAGGTTTTTAACCTCGGTCTCAAGGTTTTCATTCACCACCTCACCGATGCTCGCAGTTCCGCCTGGATGAGTAAGCCGAATGGGCGTGACTGCTATGCTGTTTGGACTTGCTCCTGCCTTAATGAGAATCTTTTTGGCAATCTCTGCGCCTTTTCTCAGCCTTTCCTTTTCTGTTTTTTGCATAGGCTTTTTAAATCTCTCATTGGCAAAAATCTCTCCCTGCATTTCATCGCCCACTTTTACCATTATCCCCAGTGCCCGATGAGTGAAAAACGCCTGCCAGAAACGGGATGGCTTGCCCAAAACCATCATCATTGGAAAGAGAATTCCCGGGTCTGTGAGATTAGAAAGCACAATCCGCTCATCATAATGCTCATAGGTGCCAACAGACATTGGCGGGTCGTATTTGCTCCCTTTAAACCTGCTGATTCCATAAACCATTACCACCGGGTCAGTAAAGAATTTCTTACCAGCAGAATTAATGCCACTTCTTAAAAGAATTCCTGGGGTGCCAAGTCCACCCGCACTCAAGATGATAATTTTGCCCTTAAATTCAATTTCTCCCTGAGGAGATTTTGCTTTAACGCCAATAGCGGTTCCATCTTCAATTAAAACTTTTTCTGCCCGAGTGTTGAGAAAAAGCTCTGCTCCCAGCTCAACCGCTTCATCAACAAATTCTCCTGCTGTCCATTTAACTCCGCAGGTGCATCCCATCATACAGGTTGAGCCTGTGCAAAATCCTTCTTTGGCACGCTCTGGTCTAAAAAATTTGCGGAACGGCTCCCAATGATAGCCAAGCTCATTGGCAGACTCCAATATTCGCTTGGCAGTGTCGCCGAGCAAATGGTCAGGAAGAGGATTAAGCCCCATCTCCTCAATGGTCTCATCTGCATAGCTCTGAAGGTCAATTCCATATTTGTCTTTGAGCCAAGCAGGCGGTGGAGTTGCGGTTCCGCAATATAAAAGGGTGCTTCCTCCCAGCGCAACCCCACGAATGACACTTGGATTTCCAGGTGAGGGAATAAGAGATTTTTTATCAACAATTGGAAGCATCGCCAAGCTATTACCCAATCTTTTAGCGCGAGGACCTCGCTCAAGTATTGCTACCTTTTTTCCTGCCTTGCTCAGGCGAAGGGCAACTGTTGCTCCAGCAGGACCTGTGCCGACAACGATGGCGTCGTAGATTTTTTCGGTCATTTTTCAGCTCCTTTTTTGGGTTCTTTCCTTAAGAAGCTCCATACCGAGCTCCAAAAAGCTTTCCTTAGGAAGAATAATCTGGTCTTCTGGCTTTTTGACCATAGTGATTGCTTCCTGCTTGCAGGCACTTACGCACAAACCACAGCCAATGCATCTATCCATATTCTGGCGCAGAATTTTCTTTTTGGGATTTTCTGGGTCCGGCTCCAGCCAAAGCGCCTTTACCTGACAGCGCTTTGTGCAAGCTCCACAATTATTGCATTTTTCCTCATCTATCTGAGCAACAAATCCACTGCTAGCAACCACGCTGGGAATATTGAGCTTGTTAACTGCACTCAAAAATCCACAGCAACAGCCACAGCAATTGCAGATAAAATTAATCTTTTCTTTGATATTGTCCGTGATATGCACAAGCCCTGCCTCTTCTGCCAGCTGAAGTTTATCTAAAAGCTCAGCTCGGCTCGCTTTGCGAGCAAATCCGCGCTCCACCGCAAAATCTGCAAAAGGACCTATAACCATACAGACCTCTTTTGGCTTTCCGCACCAGTCTCCTAAAAGCTCGTGCTCGTGTCGGCAGAAGCAATTGGTGATGGCTAAAGATTTAGAATCTGTAATCAGCTCCTCAACCCTTTGATAAGAGGCTATTTCATAGCGAGGAGAGACAGCCTTTTCTATGGGAATGGTGCGGGTGAAAGAAGTTTTGAAATCAAAAGAGCTCCTTCCCCAGCCTTCAAAGTAATAATCGTTGAAGAGTTTTGCCAGCGCCTTTGCTTTGGGGTCATAAGGAGCTTTCATAAATTGAAGCTCAAATATCCCTGGCATTAAGGGCAAGAGGGCATAAGCTTTTTCTCCATCTTTGGGAGCGCAGTAAACAAGACCTTTGTTAGCAAGGACCTCTAAAACAGATTCAAGCTTTTCTTTTTCAATGCCCAGCTTTTCTGAGAGCTTGCTTATGGGTTCACGGAAAGGTTGAAGGGGCAGTTGACTTGCTATTTTTGCCTCTTCTTCGGTAAAGAGTATTTTCAAGATTTTATCCAGATGCTCGGTCTTGGGCGCTCCTGTGGGATATTGATCCAGTTT
The DNA here is from genome assembly GCA_964592965.1 of uncultured bacterium. Classification (GTDB taxonomy): domain Bacteria; phylum RBG-13-61-14; class RBG-13-61-14; order RBG-13-61-14; family DRUE01; genus CAZKMM01. Next base: position 7,361 of record CAZQJX010000091.1, on the reverse strand, counting down.
GTCCGCTAAAGCTTGATAAAAATCCATCTTGCCACCTTTAGGTTAATTTTTCTCTCTTTGATTTTTTTAATCTATCAAAATTATTTTTTCTTGGCAATTAAAAAAGCTACTTTACAGGCAGAATAATTGGAACGAAGAAATTTATATTGGTCTTTGGCTATTCTACTAATCAGTTTTTGTGCAAGGAAGTTTTTTATCAGCTCTTGAGAAGAATATTTTCTTTTAAAGATTTCTGAGCAAAGAGCGCCCAGCTCCGAAGCCGAGAATTTTTGAGGAAGGAGTTCTGCCAGAATTGGTTTTAAAAGACAGAGCTCTTTAAGTTTTTTTAGAGCGGATTTAAGGATAAGCTCGTGGTCAAAGGCAAGCTCTGGCGGTTTGCGGGCAGGAAACCACCCAACCAGCTTAGCATCATCTCCAGCTCTGGGCTTAACTTTATCTTTACGCACCAGTGCCAGATATGCTATGCTTATTACCCGAGTTCTTGGGTCACGAAGCGGATGACCAAAAGAGCCGAATTCAATAAGCTTGGGATTTTTTAATCCAGTCTCTTCAAAAAGCTCTCTTTGGGCGCTTTCTTTTAGGTCTTCATCTTTTTCCACAAATCCACCGGGAAAAGCCCAATAGCCCTGAAAAGGCTGGTTTTTGCGCTGAATTAAAAGTATCCAAAGTTTTTTAGAAAAGAAGCTGAAAATTACTAGGTCAACCGCCACCGAAGGACGAAAATATTTTTCTGGATTATATCCTTTGGGTGCTTTATAACCGGGGCGATTGATATATTTAGAGTAGTCCTTGCTCACGGCGAATCTCTCTGATAATTTTTTGGCGAAGTTTGCGAAGCTGTGCTGAGTATTTCACTGGATATTTTCCAGGTCTGAGCAGGCGCCGGATTCTCTCTGGGAATTTATCCAGTTCTTTTTGCGCCTTTTTTTGAATTTCTTGAACAGGCACAGGCTTTTTCAGCCTTCTGCCTTTTTCCATCACTTTTTTAAGAAGATGCTTTCCTTCCAGCTTCTCCCAATGCGTGGCTATAACATCTTCATAGTATTTACCATTTTCATCTGTTTTTCTCCAGATTTGCTTTCTTGCAGGATAGGTAGCTTTTTTACTGCTTAGCTTGAGGGTATATTTAACTCCTTTTTCTGTTTCTATTTCTACCAATTTGTAGATACCACCGAGAGCTGGTGCATCTTTGCTGGTGACCATTTCGGTTCCCACGCCAAAAGCATCAATAGGAGCGTTCTTGCGGACAAGCTCATCAATGATGTATTCATTTAAATCTCCACTTGCCAAAATCCGCACAGATTTTTTGCCTGCTTGGTCAAGAATTTTTCTTACAGTTTTGGAAAGCTGAAGAAGGTCGCCAGAATCAAGCCGAACCCCGGCGATTTTTTCCTTCATCTCTGCAACAAGATGGGCGCAGCGAACAGTATCATAGGTATCAATTAAAAGCACAGTAGTTTCTGGAAAGCTGGACTGGAATTTTTTAAAAGCAGTAAGCTCATCAGGAAAGGACATAACATAAGAATGAGCCATAGTGCCCACTGCCGGAATGCCAAGTTTGTATGCACAATAAACATTGCTTGTACCTATACATCCACCGATAAAGCTGGCACGGGCAGCAAGTATACTCGCTTCTGGTCCATGAGCTCTTCTGGTGCCAAAATCTACTACCTGTCTTCCCTGAGCAGAGTCAACAACTCGTCGTGCTTTGCTGGCAATAAGGGTTTGGAAATTGATTATGGTTAAAAGATAAGTTTCTACCAGCTGTGCCTGAATTAAAGGCGCCCGCACCTGAAGGATAGGCTCTTCTGCAAAGAATACCTCACCTTCTTCAAGCGCCCAGACATCTCCTTCAAACTTAAATTCTGCCAAGTAGTCAAAAAATTCTCGGGGTATATGCTTGAAGGCAGAAAGGGAGCGAAGATAATCAATTTCTTCGGGAAGGAATTTAAGATTTTCTAAATAGTCAAGCGCCTGCTCAAGACCAGCAAAAATCAAATAGCCACGATTTTCTGGAAGATGACGAATAAACATTTCAAAAGTAGCTATTGGATTATGATTATGCATAAAATAACTGGCAATCATTGTAAGCTGGTATAGGTCTGTAATTAAAGCACGATTTTTTATATCCAATAAACCCATCTTGAGCAAAGATTTTATTGCCTTGAGGCGGGGCTGTCAAATTTCAAAAGCCCCAAAAAAGTTTGCCTCTGGCTGAGATTTATTATTTAATGATGAAAAAATGAAAAACACCTTAAAGCAAAAATGCTCTTCGGCTTTGATTTTGATTTTTTTTAGCACCTTACCGTTTTTAGGCTCTTTGCGAGCTCCTTTTTTTTATGATGATTACAATGTCATTCTTTTAAATGATGCTATTAAAAGTGCGTGTAGTCCTTTAAAGTTCTTTTCTGAGCTTGAAAGTTTTTCTGCCCAGCGCATACCTATGTTCCGTCCGCTGGTGGTAATAAGCTATTGGCTTAATTGGCGCTGGTGCGGGCAAAATCCATTTGGCTGGCATATTGTGGATTTAATTTTCCACCTGTTTTGTGTTGTTTTGGTTTATTTGATTCTGGTTGAGCTTTCTGGCTCGCTCTGGGTTGGATTTTTAGCAGGATTATTTTTTGGTATTCATCCGAGCAGAGTGGGTGCTGTTGCTTATATAAGTGCAAGGAGTGAGCTTTTTGCCAGCCTTTTCTATCTTTTTAGTTTTTGGCTTTTTCTTTTAAGAAAAGAAGGGAAAAAGAGGAATTTTCTTTTGGGTTTTTTCAGCCTGATTTTATTTTGCCTTGGGCTTGCTTGTAAATCCATCGTAATAACGCTTCCTTTAATTCTCACTTTGGAAAGAATTATTTTTCGCAGGTTAAAGAAAAGGGATTTTATCTGGCTGGTAGCATTTTGGGTGGTGTTTGCAGGGTATTTTCTTTTACGATGGCTTTATCATCTTTATACATTTTTTCCGCCTGCCCGACCAAGAGGTGTTTGGGAGAATCTCATTCTTCAAAGCAGGGTAGTGGTTTATTACCTTCGCTGGCTTTTGTTTCCTGCACATTTTGCAGTTGAAGTAAAGTTTTCACCTGTAGGGAGTCTGGAAGCTATTTTATCAGTGCTTTTTCTAGTTGGAGTTTTGGTGCTGGCGGTTTATTTGATTAAATCAAGGTTTTGGCTGGAAGGGTTTTTTATTTTGTTCTTCTTTATTGTTCTTTCTCCCAGCTCATCTTTTGTTCCTTTGGTTGTTGAGGGAGCAATAAGAAGGTGCTATCTTGCAGGGCTTGGCATATTTGTTCTTTTTGCAAGATGGATTGATTGGCTTTTGGAAAGAAGTCAGGCTAAAATTTTAGCTACTTCCTGCACGCTAATTTTATTCTTTTTGCTCGGAACCCTCTGCGGTTTGTGGGCAAAAACTTGGAACCAACCAACAAAGCTCTGGAGAAAGACAATAGAGAATTTCCCTAATCATCCTCGTGCGCATAATAATCTAGGAATTCTTCTGGAGAGAAAAGGAAATTGTCTTCAGGCAGAAAGGGAATATAAATGGGCGATAACTATTGACCCAAATTATTCTCATTCTTTAAATAACTATGCCCGCCTGCTTTTTTCTAAAGGTGAGTTAAAGGAAAGTGAGAAGTATTTTCAAAAAGCCATTCAATCAGACCCAAGCAACTGCTCTGCTCGCATTAATTACAGCAATCTTTTAATTAGTGAAGGGAAATTAAAGCAAGCCCAAAGGATACTGGCGGAGGCAGGAGCCTGCCCGCAATATAAAAAAGAACTTGAGCATCAGAAAAAGAGATTGCAGGTTTTGTTAGGAGAGCAATGAATTTTGGTTCAGGCTGGTTTTAGACTTTATCTTGTTAGCATCATCCAGCCGATAAAAAATAGAAAAATTAAGACAAGCACAGGTCCTGCCAGCCTTATAGGAACTTTGCTTATTCGTGCTTCAAAAATTCTGTTTCCCACCTGACCTGCTTGCGCAGAGATAATAATAAGAATCCAGCTATTGGGAAATACACGGTCAATAACAAGCATACCCAAAAATCCCACCACACCTGCCCAGAGAAACCCTCTATATTGAATAAGATATCCAAGAAGAATACCAGCAATAGCACTGCCCAGACCAGCCACTAAAAACCTTAATTTTTCAGGAGCAATATTAAATTGAAAAGAGAGCTCATCAACCTTTATATACTTTGCTAAAAAACAAAATCCTGCCATTAATATGGCACTTATGCAGAGTGCGAGAAAGAATTTTTTTAAGCTGACTCCAAAAGGAATTGGGTCAAGAACTTTAAGTAGAAAATTAAATGCAAATTTCCAGCTGGGAACAAGCTCGTCGCTCGCCTCATCTTTTTTAAAAAGACCGCTTTTTACCTGATGGTCAAGAAGTTTTTGCTGGTCTTGCTCCAAGCGCTCAAAAACTTCCTGTTCTTTTATTTTAATGGGGAATTTACCCTTAGATTTCAGTTCTTCAATCTTTTTAAGATGGAGATTCCACAGCCTAGAAACATCGTTCATTCCGGGAAAGCGTTGAATGAGCTGCTCTCTTGGCACATCAAGAAAATTGGGAACAGTTGCTTGGTCGGTACTTAGTGAGCTTTGGTCTTGAAAGCAAGAGTAAAAATGCAAATGCGCCTTTTTCCTAATCCCACCGCTGAATAGGCTAACCAATGCAAGAGATTCTTCACTGCTGTGCAGATATACCCGATGAATGTTTTCTCCAGAAGCGCCCAAAATTTCAAAATCTCCAACATATTTAAATCCCAGCTGGTTTAATTCCTGCTCATATTCGGACAGGGCAAGGGCGGTTTTTTCATCTTCCATCTCTTTAATAGGTTCTATTTTTAGGACTGCTGGCAGTCTGACCTTTGCTTTGACCAGCCAAGCGCTGACAATTAAAATTATGCCAGCAGTGGCTAAAACCGCTATTACTACCCAGATTCCTACCATTTTTACCTTCCTGCCAACTGTCCACAACCTGCAAGAATTTCTCTGCCCTTGCTTTTCCTAATAAAGACCATAAATCCCTTTTGACGGAGCTTTTGCTGGAATTCTAAAACCCGCTTTTCATCAGGCTCTTCAAATTCCGCCTCTGGAAAAGGATTAAAACGAATAAGATTTATGCGAACTTTTAATCCCTCAACCAGCTCTGCCAGTTTTTCAGCATCTTTGATACTATCATTAAAGTCCTTTAAAAGCACATACTCGCAGGTGAGCTTTTGTCTGGTTGAGGTATCAAGTTTTTTAAGGGTGGCGATAAGCTCTGAAAGCGGGTATTTGCGGTTTATGGGCATTATCTTTTCTCTGCGCTCATCATCTGGAGCATTTATGCTCACCGCAAGATTAACTCCCAGCTCCCATACCTGCGGGATTAAATCGCATATTCCCACAGTAGAAACTGTGATTCTTCGTGGAGAATAATCCAGCCCCTGACGAGAGGTAAAAACGCTTATCGCCTTTTTCACCTCTTCAAAATTATCCAAAGGCTCGCCCATTCCCATCATCACCAAGCGATGAATGCGGAACTTTTTGGGAAATTGGCTCCTTACTGCAAAATACTGCCCGAGAATCTCTCCGCTGGTAAGATTGCGCTCAAAACCTCGGCGGGCAGTAAAGCAAAATCTACAGCCAAATTTACAGCCAACCTGAACAGATAAGCAAAGGGTATTTTCCAACTGGTTTGGGTCTGGAATTAAAACTGTTTCTATTAGCTTTTTATCTTCCAGCTCAAGTAAAAATTTACAGGTTCCATCTTTTGCTTTTTTTTGTTCAATGATTTTGGGAATGAAAAAGTAAAATTCTTTGTTCAGCTCTACTCGTAAAGATTTAGGCAAGTCAGTCATTTCCTCAAAGCTGGTGATTTGCTTTTTGTAAAGCCAGTGAAGAATTTGTCGGGCGCGATACCTTTCCCAGCCACTCTCAAGCATCCACTTTTCAAGCTCAGCCTGAGAGAGGTTTAAAAGATTTATTTTTGCCCCGCTCATTTCACTATACCCTTAAAGGTAAATGAATAAAGAGTAGGGTAGGGAAGGTCATCAGGAAGAAGATAGAGCATTTCATCTTTAAAGCAAAGCCCCTCTCGTGTGAGAATATGTCCTTTTGCACTTCTTTTTTTGACTTCTATTCTCCTGATAAGTTTTAATCCACCATTTAATGATAAAAAATCTATATATCCTCTGCTTCTAGCTTTTCCACCACAAATAATAACATTTGAAGAAAAATGCTTACAATCTTGATAGGCAACAGCAGAAGTATTTTTAAGCCGTTTTATAACCCTGCCAGATGTGCTGATGATATAAAAATCTTTTGAATCCCAATTAAGAGCAACAAGGAGATTATCAATTAGGCAGATAGCGCCGATATGGTCAGAGATGTTAAAAGAAAACTTCGGCTCCGGTGAGGCAAGCTCTGGGTCTAGACACAAAACCGTTGAACGAGCAGGAGCAGGATGATACTGTGCAACAGCTATCCAGAGGCAGGAATTATCAATATCAATACCTGATGGATGGTATTGGTCATAAATGGTCAGGTCAATTTTTTTGTCTAAAACAAAGTTTTTTTGAGAATTCTGTTTAAGCCTGTAAAGGTATGCTTTTTTCTCTTTTTTATCCACACAGCTTAAAAAAAGATAATTTTTAAACAGGGCAATACCCTGCGTGTGGCAGGAGTGAGAAATTAAAATTTTTTGCTTGGATTTTGGTTTTTGCAGAAGAAAGATTTTCTTTATATAGGGAGAATCAGCAGGTGCAGTTTTAAAACAAACTAAAAGGATAAGGCACAAAAGAAGATTTTTAAAATGTTTCATTTTTCTTGTTCATTGCTGAAAATTTCTAAGGCATTAAAAAAGAACTTGATTTCTTTTTCTGCTGTGCTGGGACTATCAGAGCCGTGAACAGCGTTTCTCTCAACATTGGTTCCATATTTTGCCCGGATAGTGTCTGGCTCAGCATCAGCAGGATTGGTTGCGCCCATCAAATCCCGATTTTTCTGAATAACATTTTCTCCTTCAAGAATCAGTGCCACACAGGGTCCGCTGGACATAAAGTTAGTAAGGGATTCATAAAAATCCTTTTTCCTGTGCACCCAATAAAATTTTTTCGCCTGCTTCTTTGTGAGATGAACCATTTTTAAAGCAATAATCTTAAACCCTGCCTTTTCCCATTCAGCAATTATTTTTCCAATTAACCCTTTGGCTACTGCATCAGGCTTGATAATGGCAAGAGTTCTTTCCATTTTTGACCTCCTTGAGCTTAAACTACTACCTTTTAATTGCCAAAATTTTTTCTGCTTTTGGAATTAGTTCCCGTTTAAAACCCGATATGCCTGAAGAATCCAAGCACCTACTTTAATGGTATTCCATAATGTAA
>CAZQJX010000090.1:0-10381 GCA_964592965.1 uncultured bacterium | reverse complement strand
GAATGTGGGCAAAGATTATGAAAGAGCGATTTGGAGCCAAAAAACCAGAAAGTATGAGATTGCGCTTCCACACCCAGACCGCGGGCTGTTCACTTACTGCCCAACAGCCTTATAACAACATCATCAGGGTGACTATTCAGGCGCTGGCTGCGGTTTTGGGTGGAACCCAGAGCCTGCACACAAATTCCCTTGATGAAACCTATGCCCTTCCTACAGAAGAAGCGGTGACCATAGCTCTCCGCACCCAGCAAATCATTGCTGAAGAAAGCGGAGTTGCTAATACCATAGACCCTCTGGCAGGTTCATATTTTGTTGAATGGCTAACAGATAAGGTTGAGGAAGAAGCCTGGAAGTATATCAGGACTATAGATGAGATGGGCGGTATGATAGAAGCAATTAAAGCAGGCTATCCTCAGCGTGAGATTGCCAATTCAGCATATAGATATCAACAGCAGGTTGACCGAGGAGAGAAGATAATTGTTGGAGTTAATAAGTATATATCTGGACCTGAGCCAGAGATTCCTATCCTCAGAATAGACCCCAAAGTTGAGCGGGAGCAGATAGAGAATCTAAACCGCATCCGCAGAGAGCGAGATAATGAGGCGGTTAAAAAAGCTTTGGAAAAACTTAAAGAGAAGGCTTTAAGTAATGATAATCTAATGCCTTATATTTTGGATGCGGTTAAAACTTATGCATCTATTGGAGAGATTTGCGATGCTTTACGGGAGGTTTTTGGTGAGTATAAAGAGGCGGTAGGATTTTAAACCTGGATTTCAATATCAAATCAGGAGGGGTAAAATGGCTTTTAAAGTTCTTTTTTTGGCACATTCTCCGGATGCAGAGCCAGAAAAACATCGTGCACTGATTGAGACAGGAAAGTATAAGTTATTTGTTCAGGTGGTTCGTAATCAAGAGCAGGCAATTGCGATTTGCAAAAAGCTGTTTACAGAAGAGGGCATTCATTCGGTTCTGCTTTGTCCCGGTTTTACCCACCAGCAAGTGGCAGAAATTTTCCAAGCTCTGGAAGGAAAAGTCGGGGTGAGCGTTGCTAGAGGAGACGGTCCCAGTTCCAGAATTGCTTTAGAGGTAATGAGAAAAGAAGGCTGGTTTGAGTCGCAGTAATCTTTCTGCTTGAAATTCATTTATCCGATTTGACCAATTTTTTTATGGTGGGGTAAATTACACTTAATGAAAATTTTAATTACAGGTGCAAGCGGGCTGTTAGGCGGAAATCTGGTTCGGCATCTTTGGACTCGTGGTGAGAGAAATATTAAGGTTTTGATTCGTCCTACCTCACCAACTCTGGCTTTTGAAGACCTTAATGTGGAGCGGATTTACGGTGATATTACCCAGCCAGATACCCTCAAGCCTGCGCTCAAAGATGTCCGTTTTGTTTATCACTGCGCGGCTCTTGTCAGCCAGTGGCGACCAAACTATCCAAAGAGCTATAAAGTAAATGTTGAAGGAACAGTTAATGTTCTTAATGCCTGCCTTGAGGCAGGGGTTGAAAAGGTTGTTTATGTGAGCACGGTTGACACTCTTGGTCTTTCCAGCTTGGAAAACCCAGCAGATGAAAACTGGCCAGAGCATGAGTCTATGGCAAAATTTAAAAATCCCTATGTTGATACCAAGTATGAAGCAGAAAAGCGCGCTCGCGAGTTTTTGGAAAAAGGACTAAATTTAGTGATTGTTAAGCCGACCTATATGATAGGAGAATGGGATACAAAGCCAACATCGGGTCAGATGATTATTCAGGTCGCCAAGGGAAGGGCAATGGGATATCCAGGCGGTGGAAACAATTTTGTGGATGTGCTTGATGTTTGCGAAGGGATGAGGTTAGCGATGGAGCGAGGAGAGCAGGGAGAGGATTATATTTTAGGGAATGATAGGGGCAATATGACCTATAAGGATTTTTTCACCTTAGTGGCAAAAATTGCAGGAGTCAGTCCGCCCAAATTTCCTATACCATATCCGCTCGCGCTTTTGGCAGGATATTTTTTTGATATTGCAGGAAGGATTTTTAGGTTTGAGCCTGATGTCAACTCAATAACCGCGCGAATGGGATATGCTCCTCATTATTTCACGAGCAAAAAGGCTATCCAGAAATTAGGAATGCCTCAATCGCCTATTGAGGGAGCAATAAAGCGGGCACTTGCTTGGTTTAAAAAATACAGATATTTATGATATAACCTCAACTAAAAAGGATTAAAAGGACGAGGAGGAGAGAAAATGAAAAGGCTAGTGATTGTAGGAATGGCTTTTTTGGTCGTGCTCGGATGTTTTAATGCTTTGGCAAAGAAAAAAAAGAAAGTAAAGGCTGAAGCCGAGCAGACTGTTCAACCCTCTCCACTGCCTGCCTGTAATTTTTCCAAAATAGTAATATCTCCTGATTTTGTTAATGACCCTTCAGTGTATATTGGCTCAAACAAAGAGATATATTTTGAAGCAACTGCCTATGATGATGAAGGTAAAGAAGTTCCTGTTCATCTCCAGTGGTATTTTCGTGGTCTTCCTTTGGGAGAAAAGCTGACAGTTGTTGCGGGTCATAAGATTGTTGGTGCGGATTCCAAAGGGGTTTTTATTGCCAGCGGGCTGGCTAGCGGAGCGTTTAGAATAGCAGCAGAGGCGGTTGATTGTGTAGATAAATATGGAAGACATCCTCGGGGTGTAGCAAAGGTAATTGTGTATCCCAATCCCAACGAGGTTGCTATTTGCGGACCAATTCTGGTCAAATATGGTGAGCGGGAGATTACAAATGAGACGGTTTTAGGCTTTATTAACTTTATTCTTCAAGCAAATGTTTATGGTCCAGAGAATTTAAAGGGATACAAAGTAAGGTTTTATCTTAATAATCGTCGGGTAAAGCCAGACCGAAAATTAATTTATGACCGCAAAATGGAGCCTCAATTTGACCAGCCAGCAGGATATTGGGCTTGGGTGCCTGTGTGGCTTGCTCCCGGAGATTATTCAGCTTATTATGTGCTCCTTAAAGATGGAGAGCCTGTCTGCTCATCTACCACCACTTACTTTACAGCAAGATAATTCCGCTCCTTTTGTGCAGATGTGAATTTTCAAAATTTCCTGCTATTTGCTAATATGTTTTACAAATGGAAGTTAATAAATTTATAAGCTGGCTGGGAAATTTTGAGCATTTTACTCTTCTGGTGCGGATTTGTGCCATTGTTGTTTTCACTCTTATTTTAATTTTGTTTTATAACTGGCTGATTGAGCGCTTTCAAAACGCTCTTGCCAGAGGAATAAAAAAAGAAGAGACATCTAAAAGGGTTATTACTTTAAGTCGTATTTTAAAAAGCGGTGGTTTTGCTCTTATCATTTTTGTTAGTTTTTTGGTTATTCTTTCTGAGCTGAAAATAGATATCAAACCTGTCTTGACCGCAGCAGGCATAGGCGGAATTGCTATTGGATTTGGAGCGCAAAGCCTGATTAAGGATTTAATTAGTGGATTTTTTCTTATTCTGGAAAATCAGATTCGGGTGGGCGATGTGGTTAAGGTTGGAAATTTAAGCGGAGTGGTTGAGGATATTCGGATTCGGGTGCTTCTTTTGCGGGACCTTTCTGGAAATCTTCACATCATCCCTCACGGCAATATTTCAGAAGTCACCAATATGACTCACAGTTTTTCTTACTACCTTTTTGATTATGGGATTGCCTACAAAGAAGACATTGAAAAGGTCATTGAAGTCATCAAACAAGTAGCAGAAGAGCTTAGTCAGGACCCGAATTATAAAGATGATATTTTAGAGCCGGTAGAGATTTTAGGCTTGGAGCGGTTTGAGGATTCTGCGGTGGTGATTCGGGGAAGAATTAAAACTAAACCTATTCGGCAATGGCGGGTTGGGAGAGAGCTTAATTTAAGGGTAAAGAAAAGATTTGATGAGCTGGGAATTGAGATTCCTTTTCCTCACAGAACCGTTTATTTGATTGAAACAACTAAAAACAAAGACCAGACCAAGGAGGCTAAAGAATGAGGGCAAAAAAGGTTTTAAACTGGTTGATTTTTACCAGCGTCTTTGCGCTTATTTTTGCCTGCGACCCTTATCGGGAGGGGAATAAATACCTTGAGCAGAAGCAGTATAAAAAGGCAGTGGAATTTTTTGAATCCAAGTTAAAAACCAATGCTAATGACCCTGTGCTTCATAACCAGCTCGGATTTGCTTATTCTAAGCTTAAAAAATATGGAAAGGCAATTGAGCATTATAAAAAAGCAATAGAGCTCAAACCAGATTACCCAGAAGCTCATTATAACTTGGGAATCGTTTACAAAAACCGCCTCAGATTTGAAGAGGCTTTAAAAGAATTTGACCAAGCAATTAAAGCAAGACCAAATTATGCAAAAGCTTATAACGCCCGCGCATTGGTTAATATCTATTTAGGAAAATTTGACCTTGCCAAAAAAGACCTGCAAAAAGCTCTGGAGATTGAGCCAAACAATGAAATTTATAAAAGCAATCTGGATTATTGCAAACGAATGGAAGAGATAAACAAAGCCCTCATAAAATCAAAAGAAAAAGCTGAACAGAAAGGCGAATCCCAAAAAACTTCTCCTCAACCAAAAGTTAAGTCCACCCCTGTGGAGAAAAAATAGCAGTATCTTTGCAGGGAGGCAGTAAAATGAAGAAATTGTTAAGTGGCAATGAAGCAATTGCTCGTGGAGCATGGGAGGCTGGCTGTGAAGTTGCCTGCGCCTATCCGGGAACTCCGAGCACAGAGATTTTGGAGAGTATTTCTCAATATCCAGAAATTAAGGCAGAATGGAGCACCAATGAAAAGGTAGCACTAGAAGTAGCTTGCGGTGCCAGCTATGCAGGAGCACGGGCGCTCGCTTCAATGAAGCATGTGGGATTGAATGTTTCCGCAGACCCGCTTTTTACCCTTTCTTATACAGGCATAAAGGGCGGTTTGGTGGTGGTTACCTGTGATGACCCTAATCTCTATTCCAGCCAGAATGAGCAGGATAATCGCCACTATGCCCGCTCCGCTAAACTTCCTATGCTGGAGCCGTCTGATAGCGATGAAGCAAGAAGATTTACAAAAATTGCGTTTGAGCTTTCAGAAAAATTTGATTGTCCTGTGCTTCTTCGCTCAACCACCAGAATCTCTCACGGTGAGGGATTGGTTGAGTTGGAGGAAAGGAAACCCACCCAAATAGAAAAAAAGCTTGACCGCGATCCAGCAAAATATGTTATGCTTCCTGGCTATGCTCGTCCAAGGCATCCGATTGTTGAGGAGCGTATGAAAAAGCTAAAAGAGTTTGCAGAGACCTTTGCTGAAAACCGAATTGAAAAAGGCGACCCTGAGATTGGCATTATTACCAGCGGGGTTGCTTATCAATATGCTCGTGAAGCTTGTCCTGATGCCAGTTTTTTAAAGCTAGGAATGGTATGGCCTCTGCCTGAAAGGTTGATTAAAAAATTCGCTCAATCAGTAAAAAAGCTCTATGTAGTAGAAGAGCTTGACCCGTTTTTAGAAGACAATCTCAGGGCAATGGGATTAAACCCGATCGGCAAAGAAGTTTTTCCCATCTGCGGTGAGCTAAGCCCGGAGCTGGTTAAAAAAGGCATTTTCGGAAAAGATGCGGTCAAAGAGATTAAGTTTGATACTTCACTTCCCCAGCGTCCGCCCAATCTTTGTCCCGGATGTCCGCATCGGGGAGTGTTTTATGTGCTGAAAAAGCTCAAGGCTTTTGTTTGTGGAGATATAGGCTGTTATACACTTGCAGCTCAGCCACCGCTTAAATCCCTTCATACCTGTTTGTGTATGGGAGCAGGAGTTGGACAGAGCTTTGGTATGGAAAAGGTTTTGGGCAAATCTGAAAAAATCTGCGCAGTGATAGGTGATAGCACTTTTTATCATTCTGGTATCACCCCGCTGATTGATATTGTTTACAATCAGGGCGCATCCACAATCATTGTTCTTGATAATCTTACTACTGCTATGACTGGAAGGCAGGGTCATCCCGGCTCCGGATTAAACATTTATGGAAAGCCCGCTCCTCGGGTTGACCTAGAAAAGCTAGGAGAAGCAATCGGCATAAAAAGAGTGCGCACAATCAATCCTTATGCTTTGGATGAGGTGGAGAAAATATTAAGCGAAGAATTAGAAGCAAATGAGCCAAGCTTGGTCATTGCCCGCTCGCCCTGCGTGCTCATTCCTGAGTTCAAAAAAGTTAAAAAACCACCGCTTAAAGTGGATACAGATAAATGCAATGGCTGTCGGGTTTGCCTTCAGCTTGCCTGTCCTGCTATCAGCTGGGAAAAAGAAACCGAGCCAGATAAAAAACGCAAAGGTTATGCCAAAATAGACCCGCTTTTTTGCACCGGCTGTGAAGTATGCGCTCAGGTCTGCAAGCAAAAAGCTATTGTCAGGGAGGAGTAAATGGAAGTGACAAATGTTTTAATGGTAGGAGTTGGTGGTCAGGGAATTATTCTGGCAAGCTCCATTCTTGCGGAAGTGGCAGGAGAAAGCGGGCTTGATGTGAAGAAGAGCGAGATTCACGGAATGGCGCAAAGAGGTGGCGCTGTTTCCAGCCATATCCGATTTGGTGATAAGGTTTATTCACCGCTTATCCCTGCAGGAGAGGCGGATATTCTATTTTCCGCGGAGCTTTTGGAAGCATACCGTTGGCTCCCTTACCTGAAAGAAGGCGGAAGAGTAGTAACGAGCCTTCAGAAAATCGACCCACCACCGGTTTTTCGTGGGGAAATGGAGTATCCGCAGGGACTGGAGCAAAAACTTGCTCAAAAAGACCCATCATTTATTGCCATTGATGCACTTAAATTTGCCCTTGAGCTAGGAGAGCCAAGAACCGCAACTGTTCTGCTTTTAGGAGCGCTCAGCACGCTTTTAAAGTTTGAAGAATCTTTATGGCTTAAAAAAATAGAGGAGCTGGTTCCTAAAAAAGCTATTGAAGTTAATAAAAAAGCCTTTGCCAAAGGCAGGGAGCTTGCCAGCTGAGCTGATTAAGTTTCCTGCTTGAATTTTTCTTTCCTTTTTGATAAAATTTCCGCAAAATTTTCTAAAAAGGAGAGACCAATGATTTGGAGCAGGGAAGAGACCTTACCAAGGAAGGAATTAAGAGAGCTTCAGCTTGAGCGTCTCAAGGCTGTTGTTCAGCGGGTGTATGAGCGTGTTCCTTTTTACAAAAAGAAATTTGATGAAATAGGTATCAAACCCGAGCATATTAAAGATTTAAGGGATATTCGCAACCTTCCTTTTACCACCAAAGATGACCTTCGTGAAAATTATCCATTTGGTATGTTTGCGGTGCCGATGACCGAAGTGGTGCGGGTGCATGCTTCTAGCGGAACCACTGGCAAGCCCACTGTGGTTGGCTATACCCGTAAAGATATTGATACTTGGTCTGACCTTATGGCACGCTCTTTGGTATGTGCTGGGGTGCACGAAGGAGATATTATTCACAATGCCTATGGATATGGGCTTTTCACGGGCGGATTAGGATTTCATTACGGCGCTGAAAAGCTGGGTGCAACTGTTATCCCCATTTCTGGCGGAAACACCCAGCGCCAGTTGATGATTATGCAGGATTTTGGCTCCACTGTTCTCTGTTGCACACCCAGCTATGCGCTTAATCTCGCAGATGTATCTGACCAGCAGGGAATTGACATTAAAAACTTCAGGCTCCGAGTAGGAATATTTGGAGCCGAGCCCTGGAGCGAGCGGATGCGTGATGAAATTCAAAAGCGCCTGAACATCAAGGCGGTTGACATCTATGGACTCAGCGAGGTTATTGGTCCTGGGGTAAGCTGTGAGTGCATAGAAGCGCAATCTGGATTGCATATATTTGAGGATCACTTTCTTGTGGAGGTGATTGACCCAGAGACCTGCGAGCCAGTTGCTCCCGGTGAAGAAGGAGAGCTTGTTTTTACCACACTGACCAAAGAAGCTTTCCCGCTTATTCGCTATCGCACCCGAGATATAAGCAAGTTGATTCCAGAACCGTGTGCCTGTGGTCGGACTTTTTATCGTATGGCGCGGGTTACTGGCAGAACCGATGATATGCTGATTATTCGTGGAGTAAATGTCTTTCCCAGCCAGATTGAGCATGTGCTTTTGAACATAGAGGGCTTAGAGCCTCATTATCAGATAATTGTTGACCGCAAAGGAGCTTTAGATGAGCTTGAGGTTCAGGTTGAGGTAAGTGAGAAGATTTTTTCTGATGAGATGAAACGGCTTGACCAGCTCAAACAGAGGATAGAGCATGACCTTAAAGATTTTCTCGGAGTGAGCGCTAAGGTCACGCTGGTTGAGCCGAGAACCATTCAACGCTTTGAAGGCAAAGCCAAGCGAGTAATTGACCGCAGAAAAATTTAACCAAGGAGGCAAATAATGAAGGTTAAGCAGATATCGGTTTTTATGGAGAATCAGCCAGGTAGGCTTGCGGAAATGGCAAGTGCATTAGGTGATGCGGGAATTAACATTATGGCATTAACTTTAGCAGAAAGCGCTGACTTTGGAGTGGTGCGTATGATTGTAAGTGATTTTGAGCGGGCAAGAGAGGTTCTGCGCCAGAAAAATTTTACAGTTACTGAAACCGAGGTTTTAGCCATTGAAATTCCCGACCGTCCTGGCTCTTTGGGCAAGGTTCTTAAGGTTTTTGCAGAAAAGGGCTTGAATGTGGAGTATATGTATGCTTTTGTTACCCGCAAGGAGGATGCGCTTATAGTTTTTAGATTTGATGACCCAGACCAAGCAATAGAAGCCCTTAAAGACACAGATGTAAAGGTTCTTTCCAATGAAGAGGTTCTTTCGCTTGTGCAATGAGTGAGCGTGCGCAGAACATAGAGCACCGTATATGGAATCCTCGCTATGAGCAGATGAGCGAGGATGAGCGTGCTCAGCTTCAGCTGGAGCGCCTCCAAGCCACTCTTCAGCGGGTGTATCGTAATGTCAGGTTTTATCGGAAGAAGTTTGAGGAGATAGGATTTGAGCCAGAAGATTTTAAAGACCTTTCTGACCTAGCCCGCCTTCCTTTTACCACCAAAGATGACCTTCGGGATAATTACCCTTACGGGCTTTTTGCGGTTCCACTTCGTGAAGTGGTAAGGATTCATTCTTCCAGCGGAACCACAGGAAAGCCAACAGTGGTGGGATACACCAAAAACGACCTTGACTTTTGGGCAGAGCTGGTGGCAAGGATTCTCACCGCTGGTGGTGTCACTGCTGATGATGTGGTGCAGATAGCTTTTAGCTATGGAATGTTTACAGGTGGATTTGGGCTTCATTATGGAGCGGAGAAGATTGGCGCCAGCGTCATTCCTATGTCAAGTGGGAATACCAAAAAGCAGATTTTGATTATGCAGGATTATAAAACCACAGCTTTGGTCTGCACGCCTAGTTATGCGCTTTATCTAGCAGAGACAATGGAAGAGATGGGTGTTGACCCAAAAAGCCTTTCTCTTCGCTGGGGGCTTTTTGGCGCTGAGCCTTGGAGCGAGCGGATGCGCGAGGAAATAGAATCAAGGCTTTATATCACCGCTACCGATAATTACGGTCTCAGCGAGGTGATTGGTCCTGGAGTTGCTGGTGAGTGCCTTTGCAAAAACGGAATGCACATTAACGAAGATGCCTTTATTGTTGAGGTTGTTAATCCTGAGACTCTTGAGCCAGTTCCAGAAGGTGAGTGGGGGGAGCTGGTCATCACCACCATTCACAAAGAGGCTTTTCCTGTAATTCGTTATCGCACTCGGGATATAAGTAGGATTATTCCAGGGAAATGCGAATGCGGTAGAACAACAAGAAGGCTGGCAAGAATTAAAGGAAGAACCGACGATATGATTATCATTCGTGGGGTTAATATCTTTCCCAGCCAGATTGAAGAGCTTTTAATGCAGGTAGAGGGGGTTGAGCCTCACTATCAGCTTATCGTTGACCGGGTAAATAATTTGGATACTTTGGAAGTTTTGGTGGAATGCAATGAAAAAATTATGACCGATATGGTGAAAAAGTTAGAGGAGCTCCAAAAGCGAATAGAGCGTGAAATCAAAGAGCTTTACCAGGTGAGTGCAAGGGTGAGGCTGGTTGAGCCGAGAAGCATTCAACGCTTTGAGGGAAAGGCGCAGAGGGTTATTGACAAAAGAAAGCTTTAAAATTCAAAAAGAAAGGGGGGATGAGCTGGAGAGAAAAAGGCATCTTTTAAGCATCAGCAGATTAAAAAACGAGGAAAAAGGAGGGGAAAAATGAAAAAAATGGCGATTGTTCTGGCTGTAATTTTCGCAGGTCTTTTACTTGCAGGCACGGTTCAGGCAGGAGATGTTACTGGCAGGTTTGATGTTAAGTTTTATGGTTATATCAAGGTGGATGCGATTTATATGGATGCAAAGGCGCTTCAAAGCAATTATCT
>CAZQJX010000089.1:0-10397 GCA_964592965.1 uncultured bacterium | reverse complement strand
CCAGGCTGAATCACAGCGCTAACCCCTTCTCGCAATCCCACCAAGACGCCGTCTTTAAAAGGAAAGAAAGCATCTGAAACCATAGCAGAGCCGATGAGTCCACCTTTTTCCTTTTTTACCCGCTCCTCAATCTCCTTTCTTTTGTCCTCATCTTCAAGCAGATTAAACGGAGTTTTATACCACTGCCAAGAATATCTATCCTGAAGCTTGCGATATGCCTTATCACGGGCAATCTCTGCAACTCCCACCCGGTCCTGCTCGCCAGTGCCAATTCCCAAAGTGCATTCGTCCTTAACATAAATTACGGAATTAGAGGTAATTCCCAGCTCAACAAACCAACCGAAAAGCATATCTTGCCATTCCTTTTCAGTTGGCTCGCGGTTGATGCGATAAACTTTTCCCTGATACTCGCACTCTGCCAGTTTTAAATCCTCTTTGCTCCGAACTCGTGAAACAAATGACTGCTGAACAATCTGCCCGCCATCAATCAGGCTTTTGAAATCAAGAAAAACCTCATTCTGCCAGTCCTGAAGCCTCTCTATATTTTTAATGCGAAGCACGCGCAGGTTTTTCTTTTTGGCAAAAAGCTCCATTACGCCATCAGCATATTCAGGCGCAACCACCACTTCTGCGTATTGCTCAAGGATAGCTTCTGCTGTGGCTTTATCAACCTCACGGTTTAGGGCGATGCAACCGCCAAAAGCAGCGATTCGGTCTGCAAAATAGGCACGAAGATAAGCCTGCTCAAGCGTATCTGCCCGAGCCACTCCGCAGGGATTGTTATGCTTGACAATCACCACTGTTGGCTTTTCTGGAAAATAGCGGAGAATATTTAAGGCATTGTCAGCATCGGTGAGGTTGATTTTTCCGGGATGCTTTCCGCTCTGGAGAAGTTCAACATCACTGACCAGATATTTTCCTGGCTGAATGGTCTCCACCTCGCCAAGAACAAGATTGCCGTTGATTAGCTTATAAAGCGCTGCTGGCTGACCTGGATTTTCTCCGTATCTTAATCCTTTTTTCTCGCCAGCAATTTCCCAGCTGACTTTTTCATAAAAAAGGGTCTGACGATTCCCGGTCTCATCAATAAAGCTGATTTCCATTTTGGGTGGAAATGGGTCTTCCAAAATGGTCCGATACATCTTTTTCAAATCCTCTGGCATCTTTAACCTCCTCATACAATTTCTTTATAGGCGCCTTTTACTTTTTCAAAATTGGTTTGAGCAAAATAATCAGCAATGGCGCGGTCGTAGTTGGCAGTGCGTTCAAAAGCCTTTCCTGCCATTTGATAGCGGAATTTTAGGCTCAGTTTTCCGCTGTTTGCTTTTAGCTCATCTAAAAGTAGCTCATAGTCTTTTGGGTCAACCACAACACACACTCTGATGAAATTCTTGGCTGAGGCGCGAATCATACACGGTCCGCCAATGTCTATATTTGCCCGCGCCATCTCAGCGGTGGCATCTGGCTGGGCAATTGTGTTTTCAAATGGATAAAGGTTGACAATAACAAGGTCAAATTTAACTGCGCTATATTTTTCCAAGTCTTGATTATGAGCAGGATTATAGGTCTCGCTCAAAAGCCCAAGGTAAATTTTCCAGTCAAGGGTTTTGACAAGTCCGCCCTGCATTTCTGGCTGACCAGTATAATCAGAAATCTGGACAAGGTGCTTTTCTGCTTTTTCAGCGAGAATCTCTTTAATTCGGGAAAAAGTTCCGCCAGTGGAGTAAATTTTTATTTCAGGAATTAAGCTGACAAGCTCAGGCACGAGCCTCTCTAATCCTGATTTGTCAGAAACACTGATAATCACATTTTTTACTTCAACAAGGTCGTCAATTTTCTCAACAATATTTACTGCCATTTTCCACCTCCTTAATTAATCTGGTCAGAATAACTGGCTTGAACCGCACGAACAAGAAGCGTTAAAACACGATTGACCGGACATTCTATCCCCAGCTTTTCTCCTTCCCGAACAATTGCGCCGTTGATAGCATCTATCTCTGTCTGCCTTTTTACCCGAACATCTTGAAGCATACTGGAGATGTTTTCTGCGGTGCGCCTTGCCACCTCTTCAACCTTTGCCACTGCATCATCATAAAGAAGTTTTATGCCTTTTGCTTGCGCAACTTTTTGCGCTTCTAGCACTGCCTCTTTGAGAAGGGTTTTTGTCTCTTCAAAATAAAGTAGCTTTCCATTCTGAACCCTGATAAGCGCAGTAAGCGCATTTATCCCAACATTGATTAAAACCTTGCTCCAAATGGTTCCAAGAGGATTATCTGTGACCTTTACCTCAAGACCAGCTTTTTCAAATTTTTCTGCAACCAGCTTTGCCCGCTCAGTTCCACCGCTAAGCTCGCCAATAACAGTTTCGCCAGCTCCTGCAAATCTCACATAGCCAGTCTCAACCAGATTTGCTCCCATTGATGTTGTTCCTGCCAGAACTTTATCATTTCCTACCAGCTCTGCCATTACTTCAACATTGCCCAGTCCGTTTTGAAGGCTTAAAACCAAGCTGTGGTCGGCAATTATTGGAAGAGCGTGCTCAAGCGCAGAGCGGGTGGAATATGCCTTTACGCAGAGCATCACCAAATCCACAGCTCCTAGCTTCTCGGGTTGGGCGATTGCCTGTATTTTTTCGGTTTTTATTCCCTCACTGGTCTCAATTTTTATACCCCTTTTGCTGATAAGCTCTGCACGCTCAGAAAGATAATCAATAAGAACAACCTCATCAAAAACCGGCTTTAAAAGATAGGCAAAAAGAATGCCCATTGCTCCCGGTCCAACAATTGCCAGCTTTTTCATTAGCTAGTCCTTTCTTTTAGAAAAGCTTTTTAAAAAGGTGAGCGCCCATCTGGTGGTGAGCTTCATCAGGTATTTTAAAGTTTAGCAGAGTCAAAAGTATGGTCAAGTATAGAAATTGAACCTTGTAGCTTAAATAATTCAAGGATTTTTGGCTCAGCGGGCTTGAATCAAATAAATTAAAGGTTTAATATAATTCAAAAAGATAGGTTAAAAGCAAAAATGGGAGTTTTTGCAGATATAGCCAAAAAGATTTTTGGCTCAAAGAACGAGCGCACGCTTCGCAGGCTCTGGCCTATTGTTCATCACATCAATGAGCTTGAGCCCCAATTTGAAAAGATGAGTGATGAGGAGCTGGGCGCACAGACTTGGCGCTTCCGTAGCTATATTTTTGAGCAGGAATTTAAGGACGCCCAAGACTGGGAAGAATTCAAACCGAAAATTGAGGAAATAACTGAGGAGCAGTGGCAGAAAATTTTGCCTCGGCTTGATGATATTTTACCAGAAGCTTTTGCGGTTGTGAGAGAAGCGGCAAAGCGCACTTTGGGTCAGCGTCATTTTGATGTTCAGCTCATTGGTGGAATTGTTCTTCATCAGGGAAAGATTGCTGAGATGAAAACTGGTGAGGGAAAAACCCTTGCTGCTACCTGTCCTGTTTATCTTAATGCGCTTTTGGGAAGAGGTGTTCATATTGTTACAGTTAATGACTATCTTGCCCGAAGAGATGCGGAGTGGATGGGTCCGATTTATAGATTGCTTAATATGAGCGTGGGAGCGCTTCAGCACGAGCAGGATGACCCTACCCGAAGGGAGCTTTATCGCCGAGATATTCTTTATGGCACCAATTCTGAATTTGGATTTGACTATCTACGGGACAATCTCAAGTATCGGCTTGAGGATATGGTTCAGCGTGAGGATTTGTTTTATGCCATTGTTGATGAGGTTGATTCTATTTTGATTGATGAGGCACGCACCCCGTTGATTATTTCCGGAGAGGTTGAGCGAGATGAAAGCTCTTCTTATGCGGAGCTTAAGCCAGCGGTGGAGAGGCTGGTGAACAAACAGCGCACGATTATCCGCAGGCTCTGGCGTGAGGCAAAGCTACTTAGAGGAAAACCAGAAAAGGAAAATGAGTATTATTTCAAACTCCTTCAAATTGAAAAAGGCGACCCCAAGAACAAAGAGCTTTTTAATCTCATTACTGAGGATAAAGAGACCAAGCGCAGGATGGAGAGGCTTGAGAGCCAGCTTCGGCTCAACAAAGAGGAGCATAAGCTAAAAGAAGGTTTGCTTTATGCGCTCAATGAGCGTGAAAATGCCATTGAGCTTACTGATGAGGGTCAAAAGGAGCTTCAGAGCTATATCGGCGATATTTTTGTTCTTCCTGACCTTGGGGCAAGAGAGGAGGAGATAGAGACCGACCCGAATTTAAGCCTTCAGGATAAGATTCGTGCTAAAGAGGAGCTGTATCAGGAGTATCAGACCAAGGCGGAAAAGCTCCATTGCATCAATCAGCTTTTAAAAGCCTATACGATGTTTGAGCGTGATGATGAATACATTGTTGAAAATGGCAAGGTGGTGATTGTTGATGAGTTTACTGGCAGAAAGATGGAAGGAAGAAGATATTCAGATGGGCTTCATCAGGCGCTGGAGGCAAAAGAGGGTGTCACGGTTCAAAAGGCAAGCCAGACCATTGCCACCATCACCATTCAAAATTACTTCCGAATGTATAAAAAGCTGGCAGGGATGACCGGAACCGCAGATACTGAGGCAGAGGAATTTAAAAAGATTTATAACCTTGATGTGGTGGTCATTCCCACTCACAAGCCTATGATAAGAGTTGACCATCCTGATGTTATTTACAAGACCGAAAAGCAAAAATTCGCAGCGGTTGTGAGAGAAATAGAGCAGGCATATAAGCGTGGTCAGCCGGTGCTGGTGGGAACAACCTCGGTGGAGAAATCAGAGATTCTTCACCGCCTGCTCCGCAACAAGAAGATACCTCACCAGATACTCAACGCCAAGCACCACGAGCGAGAGGCAGAGATTATTGCTCAAGCAGGAAGAAAGCATGCAGTGACTATCAGCACCAATATGGCGGGTAGAGGAACTGATATTATTCTGGGCGGTAATCCTGAGATGATAGCCAAAACTCTTTCTCGGGGAGACCCTGAAAAATACAAACAGCTCCTTGAATATCACAAAAAGATTTGGGAAAAGGAGCATGAAGAAGTTGTCAATCTGGGCGGGCTTTATGTGATTGGAACTGAACGGCACGAGTCAAGAAGAATTGACAATCAGCTAAGGGGAAGAAGCGGACGGCAGGGCGACCCTGGAGAAAGCAGGTTCTTTCTTTCCCTGGAAGATGACCTAATGCGCATCTTTGGCTCAGACAGCTTGGCAAGGATAATGGACAGGATTGGCATCAAGGACAATGAGCCCATAGAGCATAAGCTTGTCTCCAGAGCCATAGAGCGTGCGCAGGCAAAGGTGGAGGCGCAGAACTTTGAAATCAGAAAGCGACTTCTTGAATATGACGATGTAATGAACAAGCAAAGAGAAATTATTTATAAGCTGAGAAGAGAGATAATCAAAGCGGATAATGTCCGAGACAAAATTTTTGAATACATTGACTATTTAGCAGAAAACATTGTTTATGAATTTGGTGATGAAAAGACTCCTGCTGAGGAATGGGATTTTAAAGGCTTAACTCAAAGGCTTCTAAGGCAATTCGGAGTGATGATAAATTTCAACCTTGAGGAGATGGAAGAGGTATCTCCGAGAGTTCTTATAGAAAAGATTTCTCAAGCAGTAAAAGAAGCGTATCAGCGGAAGGTTGAGCTGGTTGGTGATGAGCTTTTCCGTCAATTTGAAAAAGATGTCTTTTTATACACCATAGACAGGCTCTGGCAAGACCATCTTTTAGATATGGACCATCTTAAAGAAGGTATTGGACTTCGTGGTTATGGTCAGCAAGACCCGCTTATTGAATACAAGCGAGATGCTTTTGAGCTTTTTGAGGAACTTCAGCATAAGATTGCAGAAGAAGTTGTGCAAAAGCTTTGTCAGGTGCAGGTGAGTGCTCCTGCGCAGGCAATGCCAAGAAAGCGGGTGGTGGTAAGACCGCTTCAGATGAAGCACGAGGAAGCAAGCGCTATGGCAATGGCAAGTGCAGGTGCTAGCGCTGGAGCAGTAGCGATTGCGCCGGATGCTCGGGCTGTAGCAGGTGACCTTCCTGCCCAGCCAACTGAAGAACGGGTTAGACCCATTCGCAGAGACCAGCCCAAAGTAGGAAGAAACGACCCCTGCCCCTGCGGTTCTGGCAAGAAATATAAAAAATGCTGTTATCCTAAATATGGATGATTTTTAATTGAAGATTTGCCCATATTTTAAAAAATTCTTTAATGTTTTTGTAGCTCGCCCTTGCATACAGAATAACATCTGCTAGATTATTCAAGATGCTTATTCGTGAAAGGTTGGAGAAGCTTGAGCACGAGGTTCTCTCGGAATTTGCCTGTTTTAGTGACCAGAGCAAGGGAAGAGCCCGACCAGAGCGGGAATGTGATATTCGCCCCTGCTTTCAGCGGGACCGAGACCGAATAATTCACTCAAAGCCTTTTCGCAGGCTCAAGCACAAAACCCAGGTTTTTCTCGCACCAACTGGCGACCATTACCGCACCCGCCTCACCCATACCATAGAGGTAAATCAGATTGCACGCACTATTTCCCAGGCACTTTTTTTAAACGAGTATCTTACAGAGGCAATTGCTCTCGGACATGACCTCGGTCATACTCCTTTTGGGCATGCAGGAGAATTTGCCCTTAATGAGGTTCATCCCGGCGGGTTTCGGCATTGGGAGCAGAGCCTGAGGGTGGTGGATGTCCTTGCCAATGAAGGAAATGGCTTGAACCTGACTTATGAAGTAAGAGACGGAATTTTGCGCCATTCCAAAGGAAAAGACAGTCCTTTCTTAGGAGATGGCGAAGATTTCCCGCAAACTATGGAAGGAAAGGTGGTGAGGGTTGCGGATATTATTGCCTATGTCAACCATGACCTTGAAGATGCGCTTCGGGCAGGGTTAATCAAAAAAGAGCAAATTCCTAAAGACCTTTTAGAAATTCTCGGTGAAACTCATTCCCAGCGCATCAACACGATGGTGAGCGATTTAATTTATTCAACGCAAAAGCTGGGCAAGCCCCAACTGGCAATGAGCCCGGAAATTCTTGATGCCATTGAGCGCCTGCGGAGGTGGCTTTTTGAAAATGTCTATGAGCATCCCCGCATTCAAGAGGAGCTGAAAAAGAGCATCAAGATTGTTCAGGATTTGTATGAGTATTTTGTCTCTCATCCTGATGACTTCCTCAAATTTTCTGGTAAAAAGGAGTTGAGATTTTCACTTGAGCAGGAAGTTTGCGATTTTATCGCTGGTATGACCGACCGCTACGCACTTTTGATTTATGAAGAAATCTTTATTCCCAAAAGCTGGGTTTAAGAAAATGAGCGCAAACTAAAACTGTAGCTCGTCTTTTTCTGGTTTATATTCTTCTTCCTCTCTCGGCTCAAAATAACTTTCTCGGCTCGGGTCTATTTCGGTTTCCAGAAGTTTTTTGCCCATAAGTTTTAATAAAAAAGCCATCGGAGTAAAAACCAGATAAAAAACCAAAATCAACATCAACTTGGTGTTCAGCCAGCTAATAGCAAAGATAACTGCTCTTAAAGTTCGCTCCAGTGGAATTAATGCTCGTGGATAAATAATTCCCAAGCCAGCAATGCTCACTGCCAGAACTGAAAAAAGCTGGGCACGATGAGGATTTGCCCGAAAGTAAAAAAGAATAGAAAGAACAAAAAGAAAAGCACCAGCTCCAAGCGCCATCTGCTCAGCCCGCTCAACCTCTCCATCAAACCAGTTTTTTGGATTAAGAAATTTTTTCCAGCTCATTCGCTCTCATCTTTTCCATTTTGATTTTCCAGCTCGTCCTCTGGCAGTTTGAGAATTAACTCATCTGGTCTAATCATTCCCAATTTCTGACGGGCAAGCCTCTCCAAATATTTAAAATCATTTTGCAAAAGCTTGATTTTTTGAGCAAGCTCATCATTTTCCTGCTCAAGGATTTTGATTTTTTGTTCCAGCTTCTTTCTCTCTGCTCTTAATTTTTTCAATTGAATAATGCCCCTCTCTCCAAAAATGCCCAGCCCAATCAATGCGAAGAACGCGCCCAAGCCCAAAATGGCGAAAAATTTTTTCATTTCTGCTTCGTTTGAGTTTGCTTTGGTTCAGTTGCAATTGCCAGTTTTTCAAAGCCAATGCTTTTTGCCAAATCCAGCACTGAAACCACCACTCCATGATGAACCTCTTTATCCGCCTCTATCACCACCAACTTTTGCGGATTTTCTTGATGCTCTTTTTCAAGAAAATCCCTTAGCTCTTTAAAACTTATGGGCTTGTGGTCAAGATAAAAATTTTCTTTTCGGTCAATAACAATAAGAATCTTTTTCTGACTAGCACTTAATCTGGGCGTGCCTGCTTTAGGAAGATTAACTTTAAAAGCACCCATAAAAGCAAAAGTTGTGCTCACCGCAAAATAAATAATCAGCTGGAACACCACATCCACCAAAGGGGTGAGGTCTATTCTTGGCTCTTCAGTTTTTTTAATTTGAAATTTCATTTTTGCCCGCTTTTAAGTTTTCCAGCTCGTCTAGAAATTCGCTAGCATAATCTTCCAAAGCCCCGACCAGACGAGCCACTCGTGAAGAAAAATATCTATAGGCTAATCTCGCTGGAATCGCAACACACAATCCGGCAGCAGTGGTCAAAAGCGCCTCGGCAATACCACCTGCCAAAGCAGAAGGATTGCCAGGACCCTGCTCAGCAATCACTCCAAAAAGCTTAATCATACCTGAAACCGTGCCTAAAAGCCCCAAAAGCAGAGAAACATCTGCAAGAGTGGCTAAAAGGTTTAAGTATTTTCCTATGCTTTCAGCTTCCCTTCTTCCTGCATCTTCCATTGCTTCACGAATTGCTCCTCGCTCCAGCTGGCAGTGGCGAATTCCTGCTTGAAAAATTCTCGCCAGCGAGCTGGCTTGGCTTTGGCAGAGAGCCAGAGCAGGCTCGGTTTTACCTTCTTTTAAAGAGCTCACCACTTGATTGAAAAGCTCAGGATTAACAATCTCTTTGGAACGCACAACCAGAGCCCAGAACCGCTCAATAATCACCGCCACTACTAAAGCAGAGCAGACCACTATCACCAACATAATAGGACCGCCTTTGGCAAGAAGAGGGAAATGTGAGGCAAAATTATTCCACAAATCCATTTTTCACCTCCCTTCAAAATTATATCGGGTTTTGGCAGGATATAAAATTTGATTTGGATTGTTGACAGTAGCTCAAATAAGCCTTATATTTTTTTGAACTTTTTTAAAAACAAAAGGTCTAATTAGCCGATGATTGAGGTTGAGGGGCTAGTTAAACGCTTTGGACATATCATCGCGGTTGATGGCATTAGCTTTAAGGTTGAGAAGGGCGAGGTGGTTGGCTTCCTCGGTCCCAATGGAGCTGGAAAAACCACCACTATGCGTGTTCTCACCTGCTATCTTCCTGCTGATGAAGGCAGATGCAAAGTTGCAGGATTTGATGTGCTTACTGATTCGGTTGAGGTAAGAAAACGCATCGGATACCTTCCTGAAGATACCCCGCTTTATTCTGATATGTCTGTTGAGGGCTTCCTTAAATACATCGCTGAGGTGAGAGAGATTTACGGTGAGGAGCAGAAAAAGCGTATTAATAAAATGATTGAAATCTGCGGGCTTGAGCCGGTTTTAAAAATGGACATCTCTGAGCTTTCCAAAGGATACCGCCAGCGTGTGGGGCTGGCTCAGGCTATGCTTCACGACCCAGATATTCTTATCCTTGATGAGCCAACCACTGGTCTTGACCCAAACCAGATTATTGAAATCAGAAGCCTGATTAAAGAGCTGGGAAAGGAAAAAACCGTTATTCTTTCCACTCACATTTTACCTGAGGTTGAAGCTACCTGCGGAAGGGTGATTATTATTCATCAGGGAAAGCTGGTTGCTGAGGGAACTTTAGAAGAGGTTTCAAAGCTTGCCAGTGGTGCAAATATTCATCGGATAAAAATAAGAGGAGATAAAGCCAAAATAGAGGATAAGCTAAAAGAACTTGACGGAGTGGAAAGCATCCAGCTTAAAGCAGAAGAAGATGGGATTTATCAGTATCAGATATTTGTTCAGCCAGGAAGAGATTTGGGAGAGGAGATTTTTAAGCTCTGCGTGCAGAACGGATTTATCCTTTCCGAGCTTTATCGCGAGCGCAAGACCCTTGAAGATGTATTTACTGAATTGACAGGCAGGGAAGGGGTATGAAAAGGGTTTGGGCAGTAGCCAAAAAGGAATTTTGGAGTTATTTCAATTCAATGATTGCTTATGTTTTTGCTCTTATTTTTCTTGGGGCAGTAAATTTTGTTTATATCTGGATGATTCTTCTTCCTTCTGCTCAGGTTCGGCTCAATTATTATTTTGAGGTGATGATATGGGGTATGTGGTTTATTATTCCTGCTATTACGATGCGGAGCTGGGCAGAGGA
>CAZQJX010000088.1:0-10448 GCA_964592965.1 uncultured bacterium | reverse complement strand
TCTTCGGTTTTTAGCTCGCTTTTTAATGCGCTGAGCACTGCCAGCTTTGCCTGCTCAAATCCAGCCTGCGCATAAAGCTGTGCGTGAGATATATTGCCAGAAAGAAAAGCCTCTTTTTCCTTGTTCCAAAAATCCTCAGCACTTTTCCAAAGCTGGGCAGGGTCTTCCTTTATTCTTCCCTGCTCAATTGCAGAAAGACGGAGAAGATAATAATGCTCAAAATTTTTCTCCAGCCAGCTTTCTGCCCGATTATACGCCTCGTAAGCAGAATTAATATTATTCTCTGCCAGCTCTCTTTTTGCTTCAGCTAGATTGTAACGAAAATAGGTTGTCTCTGACTGGGGCGGATTATCCTTTTGCATAATCTGCCATTTGAATTCCAGCTCAGAGATTTTTTGCTCAAGCTCAGATTTAGAAATAGCAGGTTGAGTAAGCTGTTCCTCTTTCTTCTGGCAGGAAAAGAAAATAAAAAACATCACTCCACCTACAAAAAGACAAAGGAGAGCTTTGCGCTTCATCAATAAATATTAAAAAGATATTTGCTCGGGGTCAAACCTATGAATAAAGCCCCATTAGTCGGGCAATGACTTCTCTCATAACTTCGCTGGTTCCACCACCAATTGTTCCAAGCTTGACATCCCGATAGGCTTTGCAAACATGGTATTCCTCAATGTATCCATACCCGCCGTGAAGCTGGAGGAATAGGTCAGTGGCTTTGACCGCCACCTCAGAAGCATAGAGCTTGCACATACTTACCTCTTTGATAGGGTTCATTCCACGATTAAGCATATCCGCACAATGATAGATTAGTGCCTGAGCTGCCTCCAGCTCAGTAGCAATATCAGCCAGACGATGTGCATTTGCCTGAAAAGCTGAAATCTTGGTGCCAAAAGCTGTTCTTTCTTTACAATATTGTATGGTCTCTTGCATCAAAAGCTTTGTGCCAGCTAGCATTGTTATGGCACCTGCCATTCTTTCATAAGCAAATCCATGCATAATGTAATAAAAGCCCTTACCTTCCTCGCCAAGCAAATACCGCTTGTGAACCTTACAATCTTCAAATGAGATCTCGCAAGTATCTGTTCCTCTATGCCCTAATTTATCTAGCTTACGAGTTACAGTATAACCGGGAGTATCTGTTGGAAAGAGAATCACACTAATTCCACGATAGCCCTTCTCAGGGTCGGTCTTAACTGCAAGGGTTAGCCAATCAGCTTTGGCAGCATTGGTGATGAATGTCTTTGAACCGTTAATTATGTAATAATCGCCATCTTTTTTAGCTGTTGTTCTAATGGCAGCAACATCAGAACCACAATTTGGCTCTGTTACCGCAATGGCGCCGATTTTCTTCCCCTGAATGGCAGGGACCAAAAACTCCTCTTTCTGCTCCTCTGTGCCAAAAGCAAGAATGGCAGGAGTAGCCATATCAGTTTGAACCAGAACGCTTAAAACCAATCCTGAGTTCTGCGAGCGAGGAAGTTCCTCACAAAAAACAACTTTATACCAATAATCACATCCTGCACCGCCATATTTTTCAGGATAGGTTATGCCCAAAAAGCCCAGCTCACCCATTTTCTCAAACACCCATTTTGGGAAATTACCTTCTTTTTCCCATTCTTCTGCGTGCGGAGCAAGCTCTTTCTCACAGAAATTTCTTACCTGCTGGCGAAAAATTTCATGCTCTTCAGTAAAATAAGGCCAAACCTTTTCTGCCATTGTTTTTCCTCCTTTAAATGTTTTTTTTAAATTTTCTAGCATACGAATAAAATTAGGTCAAATGCAAGCCCAATAATCTGACACATTAAAGGAAAAATGTCAGATTTTATTTGGAAGATGAATAAAGCTTTTGGTAAAGAAGCTCTGTATATGGGCGGGGCTCTATTTGGGAAGGACTAATTCCCAGCTCTGAAAGAAGTTGCTTGAGATGCTCAGATGCCAGGTTTACTTTACTCGGTTCATCAACTAAAATTTCCAGCTCAACAAAATTACCTAAATGCTCAACTTGGTTGAGCTCAATTGTGATTTCATTGGCAATGTCATCAGATGGAAGTTTGAGGCAGTATCTTTTAACTTTTTTTCTTTTTTCAATCAGCACTCGGAAGCCAAATTCTCGGCAAAAAACTTTAAATGCTTGGGGGTCAGAGACCTCAAACTCAAATTCCTGATTTGCTTCTATCCCCGGCTCTGCACTTCCCTCAATTTTTACAGTAACAATAGCCTTATCATTAACTTTTCTCAGCCGAAATCTCTGCTTTTGATATCCTTTTGTGTGGGCAAAAGTAAAATAAATATCTTCCTCTATAAATTCACCGACAAATTCTGCTTTTTGCTTTATTTTTTGTTCAAGAGAATTGAGGTCATCAACCCAGGCTTTAAGTTCAACTTCTATTTTGCCCTGATTAAGCTCAGACATAGACTAATCTATTTTGCAACTTGCAGATGCACAGGAAGGACAAGTAGCAGTATCTGCTTTTTGTTCAGCTCTTTCTCCTCTTCTTCTGCCCTTTTCCTTTTTAGCATAATCAGTTGCATACCACCCGGTGCCTTTCAACTGAAAATTGCTTAAGCTAATCAATTTTTTAACTTTCCTTCCACAGTTTGGGCAGCGTTTAAGAGGTTCATCTGTTATCTTTTGCATTACTTCAATAACTCCACATTTTGGGCATTCATACTCATAAATAGGCATTTTCCCTACCTCCTTTACTTCTTGGCTTCCTTTAAATATAAATACGATACCCGATTATGTCAATGTTTTGAAAGATAGTCAAAAATAGCTTTTGCTGCTTTCCTGCCATCGCCAAGCGCACGGATAACTGTAGCTGCTCCACTAACTGCATCTCCTCCTGCAAAGACCCCATCAATGCTAGTCATTAAATCTTCACCGACTTTGATACCGCCCCAAGGATAAGTCTCCAATCCCTCAGCTCTACTTAAGAAAAGCCTGTTGGGACGGGTGCCTAAAGCTTCAATAACAGTGTCCAACTCCATTGTAAACTCACTTCCTTTGATGGGCTTGGGGCGAGGTCTGCCAGAGGCATCTAGCTCTCCCAGCTCCATTCTTACAAGTTCAATTCCCTTAACCCATCCTTTATCATCACCAAGAATTCTTACAGGATTAACTAACTCGTGAAAAATAATCCCCTCTTCTAGAGCATGCTCAAGCTCTTCCGCTCGTGCAGGAGAGTATTCTTTTGTTCTTCGGTAAAGAATGTGAACCTCTTTAGCACCAAGCCGAAGCGCACTTCTTGCTGCATCCATTGCCACATTCCCTGCACCAATCACTCCCACACGGTCGCCACAAACAATAGGCGTATCCCATTCTGGAAATTCATAAGCTTTCATTAAATTCACCCTGATTAAAAATTCATTGGCAGAATACACTCCCATAAGCTTCTCTCCCTCTATTCCCATAAAAATAGGCGCACCTGCGCCAGTGCCGATAAAAACCGCATCAAATTCCTTTCGTAGCTCACTAAAGCTAATGTTCTGACCAACAATGGTGTTGAGCTCAATCTTTACTCCTATCTTCTGAATAAAATCTAGCTCGTAATTAACCACATCTTTGGGCAGACGAAATGCCGGTATGCCATAAGTAAGTACGCCACCGGGTAGATGAAGTGCTTCAAAAATAGTTACCTGAAAGCCTGCTTTTCTTAAATCATTAGCACAGCTAATCCCTGCAGGACCAGAGCCAATAACTGCCACCTTTTCTGGGCGCTCCTCTATTTTCACCTCTTCCTCAATCCCTCGCTCGCGCGCCCGGTCCGCAACGAACGCAATTAACTTGCCAATGTTTATCGCATCACCAACCTTTCCCACTACACAGGCACCTTCACATTGGTCTTCTTGAGGACATACGCGCCCAGTAATTGCTGGGATGGGATTATCCTCTTTAGCGATAAAAAAAGCCTTTTCAAAATCCTTTTCAACTATGGCGCGAATCACCTCGCGGACTTTTAAATTTACCGGGCAGTTTGCTTCGCATTTAGGATTCTTGCACTGAAGACATCGCTCTGCTTCTCTGACCGCTTCTTCTTCAGAATAACCAAGAGGAACAGAGCGAAAGTTACGAATTCGTTCTTCAACTTTCTGCTCACGCATCGGAACCCTTACTTTGTTTATCTTGCCTTCCCTTGCCATTAGACCTCACCTCTCTTTCTTAAATAATACTTCATTGCCTGCGCTTCTTTTTCCTTAAACATACTCAAGCGGTTAATTATGTCCTGAAAATTAAGCCGATGAGCATCAAACATCGGACCATCAATGCAGGTAAGCTTCATTTCACCGTCAACAAACACTCGGCAAGAACCGCACATTCCAGTGCCATCAACCATAATCTGACGAACCGTGACAATGGTAGGAATTTGATAAGGACGGGTAAGCTCTGCCAGCCTCTCCAAACTCGGAATATCACCACCTGCAAAAATAATGTCAACCTTGTTCTGCTCCAGCATAGTTTTGAGAAGCTCTATATAATGCCCTTTAAATCCCTCAGAACCATCTAAAGTTGTAAGATGATATTCATCACACAAATGAACAGGGCGAAATTCTTCAGGGTAGATATCATCTTTAGAGGGGAAAGTCTGCATAGAGATAACATAGTTGCCAGGAATCTTTTTTAATCCCTCGCAAAAAGCATAATTTTCCGCATGACCACAGACCAAATCTGAAGCAAAAACCACTCTTCCATACTTTTTCATTGGTGGAGGGTTGCCTAAAGGTCCTATGACTGCAACAAGGCTGTCCCCGACTTTGAAGCTATCAAGCTCATAAGAAGTTTTACCCAAACGCTTGATGAACATTGAGATTTTGCCATCCTGAGCTTTCTGGACAGACATAGGGATTCTCTCTCCCTGAGGAACTGTAATTAAAATTACAAAATTCCCAGGGCGAAATCTCTCTGCAACTTGGGGAGCCTCTACCTCAAGCAGATAATCATCTTTACTTAAATCCTGCTTGCGAGTGATTCTGTGTTTCATCACTTCCTCCTTTTTAGGTTTTTACTTCTCTACCTTAAATCGTTAGTTTTATGTATTTTGATATTAAATTATAGCGATTATCTGATTTTTTGCAAATAGTAAAAAGCTAAAGCAATCATCTTTTAAAAATTTGATTGACAGTCCTTACGCGTTAAGGTATAAAAATAAAAAAAATCTGGAGGGAGAAAGATGGCAAACAAGGAGAATCCCTGGTTCGTTCCCGAAGATAGACCTTGGTTTAAAGAGGGTGCAGGCTGGCCAGAGGAAGTACCCAAAAACATAGAATTTCCCAAAATTAGTCTTGGCGAGATGCTTGCAGAAACAGTTAAAAAATATCCTGACTACAAGGCTATATGGTTCTTAGGTGAATATATGACCTATAGCCAACTTGATAAATATGTTAATTCACTCGCTACCGCTCTCCATAAGCTGGGCTTGAAAAAAGGTGATGTTGTGGCATTTATGCTTCCTAACAGCTTTCAATATGTCATCAGCTATTATGCTTGCCAGAGATTGGGTATTATTAGCACAGGTATTAATCCCACCTATAAGCCAGCTGAGGTTCAGCATCAGCTAAAGCTTACAGGTGCAAAAGCGCTTATTTGTCTAGATGCCCTTTATAAGCCCACCATAGAGCCTATTATTGGAAACACCAATATTGAAATTGTGATCACCACTAATATCGCTGACCTGCTACCTTGGGTAAAAAGGACACTGGGTAAATTGCTCAAAAAGATTCCCTCTGGAGAGGTTCCCAAAGATGCCCTTAGCTTTCGCAAGCTTTTAGATACTCCAGCTGATGTTCCTGAGGTTAAAATTAATCCTGAAGAAGATGTTGCTACCTACATTATGACCGGTGGCACCACCGGAGTTCCCAAGGCAGCTATGCTCACTCATTTCAATTTAGTAAGCAATGTTTTACAAAGCGCAGCTTGGCTTTATAAAGTTCAGCCAGGAAGCTGTGTGGTGGGGGTGCTTCCGCTCTTTCATAGTTTCGCAATGACCTGCGTTATGAATATTGGTGTAAGAATGGCGAGCTGGATGATGCTTTTCCCAAGACCACCAGAAACTGGTGAGTTGGTCAAAACCATTGCGGAGATAGCTCCAGATGGAGGAACAATGTATCCGGGTGCAGAAATTCTCTTCAAACGGCTGGCAGAATTTCCAGATTTGGAGAAGTATAATATCTCAGGTAAATTTTCCCTTTGTGTTTCTGGTGCAGGACCGCTTCATCGCCCTGTGCAAGAAGCTTTTGAACGCAGAACTGGCGGAAGATTGTCTGAAGGGTATGGCTTAACTGAATCTAGTCCAGTTGTTAGTGCTAATCCATTCTGGGGAAAGCGTAAAATTGGCTCAATCGGGCTTCCTTTCCCGGGCACTGACTGGAAGATTCTTGAAATAGAAGGAACTAAAGAGCTTCCTTTTGGAGAGACAGGAGAGCTTTGTGTTCGTGGTCCACAGGTGATGAAAGGATATTTTAATCAGCCAGAGGAAACAGCAGAGGTGCTTATTGAGCTTGAGCCCGGACAAATCTGGTTAAGAACCGGTGATATTGGCTATATGGATGAGGAAGGATGGGTTTACATTCAGGACAGAAAGAAACAGCTGATTAAGTATAAAGGCTATAGCGTATTTCCAAAAGAAATTGAAGAGCTGGTCGGTCAACATCCAGCGGTTAGTGAGGTGGCAGCTGCTGGAATTCCTGACCCTGAAACTGGAGAGATTATCAAGTGCTGGGTGGTGCTCCGTCCTGAATATAAAGGCAAAATCACTGAAGAAGAATTGATCAATTGGTGCAAAGAAAATATGACTCATTATAAAGTGCCAAGGCTAATTGAATTTCGTGATGACCTTCCCAAGAGCCTTGTGGGTAAGGTTATGAGGCGAGAACTGCAGGAGCAAGACCCGCTTTATCAAGAAAGAATTAAGCAGATGAAAGAGAAAAAATAGGTAGGTTGAGCAAGGATTCATATAAAATTGACCGACGAAGACTGTAAAGTGAGTTGAGCTAAATCTTTTACCATTTATTCTTAATAAAATTGGGTTTTTAAAAGTTTCTGAAGCCAAGTTATTGTTTTTAATCAATGAAGGGATGTCTGAAATTTTTTATAGGATTGATTTTGTTTCTTATGCTCGCTGTGGTTGGCGGTTTTATTGGCGGTCTTTTATGGATAGATAAAAACTGCTTTGTATCCACGCCGTTAGTTATTTCTGTTCCCAAGCTTGACCTTTATCAGCAGGCACAATTAACCTCACAGCTTCTTCCTTTAAAAAATCTTATTGAAGGGAAATCAAAAAAGAAAAGGGTAAAAATCAAATTGAGCGAGGAACAAACCAATTGGCTGGTTAACCGCCTGCTGGAAAGAGAAAGATTAGATGCACAGGTCAAATTAACTTTTGATTCCGGAAGAGCACGGGTCAGATTCACAAAAAAAATCACAGACAAAAAATTTCTGAATATTCTTTTAAGCTCATCTTTTACAATTGAAAACGGAGATGTCCAGTTGGGAATAGAC
This sequence comes from uncultured bacterium, assembly GCA_964592965.1. Taxonomy (GTDB): domain Bacteria; phylum RBG-13-61-14; class RBG-13-61-14; order RBG-13-61-14; family DRUE01; genus CAZKMM01. The sequence continues at coordinate 2,953 of CAZQJX010000088.1, read as the reverse complement.
CAGCTTCAAATTGGAGATTTTATCTTTCCACCAACACTGCTCGGTCAAATTAGCTATCTTTTAGAAAGGTATATTGACCAACAGCTCTCCTCTAAAAACCCTTCAGTTAAAATTGAAACGCTGGAATTAAAAAAAGATAAAATAATTATTGAGGCACAAAAGAGCGAATCTCACCTCTCCAAAAATCAATAAGGTCAGAGAGAGTCTTTTTTAGAGGAATTTGTGGCTGAAACCCAAGCTGAGCAATCTTCTGAATGGAAATTTGAAAATATCTTTCTGACTCGGAGCGAAAAGAAGATGAATCAATAGCGATATTTATTTCTTCCTTTTTCAAATTAGCCACCTTTAAAAATTCCTCTAACAATCTTTCTATGCTTATGGTCTTTCCGCTCGCTAGATTATAAATCTCTCCGCTTTTTCCTTTTTTCATTACCAACCAGTAGCCATAAACTGCATCCCGAACATCCAAAAAATCTCGCATAGCTTTTAAATTTCCAACCTTAAGTTCAGCTGGGAATCTCTTTTCAATTATTCCTGCTATTTGATAGGCAAACTTACTGGCAACATAATCACGAGATTGCTCAGGACCAATTTGATTGCTTGCCCGAACAACAACCACATCCAAAGAAAAATTTCTATGATAATAAAAAGCAATCTCCTCTGATAGCTGTTTGCTGAGAGCATAAGGGCTTGCTGGCTGAAGAGGGGAATCTTCATTAATGAAAGAAGCATTTCTGTATACCTGAACCGTGCTTACAATCAAAATGCGAGATTTTAATCTGAGCTCTTTTACTGCCTGTAAAATATTGGCAGTAATCGTAAGATTAGAAAAAATAGCTTTAGCCGGCTCTGAAAAAGACCTTGCATTATTTGTATAACCGGCAAGATGGTAAATTTCTTGAGGAAGATATTTTTTTAATAAGTTATTGACAGCTTCCTTATCAGCCAGGTCAACGGATTCAAATGGAATGGGTAAATTAGCTTTTTTGCGGGCACAACCAATAATTTTATCTTTTTCTTTTTTTAAGAGGAAATCCGCAAGATACCTTCCTATAAATCCACTTGCACCTGTAATTAAAATCATTAGTGCCTGAGAGGGCGTATATTTCCAGTCTTGATTTGCTTTTGCAATAGCTCAAGGTCTGCCTCAACCATCATCTTCACAAGTTCATTGAATTTAACCTTTGGCTTCCATCCCAAAACTCTCCTTGCCTTGCTGGCATCGCCAACTAAATGGTCAACCTCGGCGGGACGGAAAAGCTTTGGGTCAATTTTTACATACTCCTCCCAATCAAGCCCAAGATAAGAAAAAGCCAATTCAGCAAATTCCCTGACAGAATGACTTTCTCCTGTAGCTATTACATAATCATCAGGCTTTTCTTGCTGGAGCATAAGCCACATTGCCTCCACATAGTCGCCAGCAAATCCCCAGTCTCGCCTTGCGTCAAGATTGCCCAGCCTTAATTCGTCAGCTAAACCCAGCTTAATGCAAACAGCGCCGTAAGTGATCTTCCTAGTAACAAATTCCAGTCCTCGACGCGGAGATTCATGGTTAAACATTATGCCCGAGCAGGCAAAAAGGTTATAGCTCTCCCTGTAATTTACCGTAATAAAATGCGCATAAACTTTAGCAACCCCATACGGACTCCGTGGATAAAATGGAGTGTTTTCATTCTGAGGCGATTCCTTTACTTTACCAAACATCTCGCTGGAGCTTGCTTGAAAAAACTTTGTATCTGGTTTTATTTGGCGAATTGCCTCAAGAAGACGAGTTACCCCCAAGGCAGTAAACTCTCCTGTTAAAACCGGCTGATTCCAACTTGTAGGAACAAAGCTCATTGCTGCTAAGTTATAAACTTCATCAGGTTTGACTAAAGCAATTGCGTTATGGAGAGAGTTCTGGTCTAAAAGGTCGCCTTGAATAAGCTCTATGTCTTTTTCTATATGAGCTATACGGTCTAGTTTTTCATAGCTGGAACGACGAATCATACCATAAACTTTATAGTCTTTGGTCAAGAGAAACTCCGCAAGATATGAGCCATCCTGCCCCGTAATTCCCGTAATTAATGCCTTTTTTTTCTTCATTTTTAAATTTAACCCTCTAAATTTAATAATTTAAAAAATTAAAAATCTCTTTTGAATTGTTTGTTTTCAGAAAATCAAGCTAAATTTTTCCATTTAATAGACAAAAAGGGGAAGATCGGTATTGAACCAATCTTCCCCTTTTTCCCAGAATCTTAATTAGACAGCTGTTCCTGGAGAGCCCGCGGTTCCAGAAATGGCAGCTCCAGTAGCAAAGGTAATATTTACCATTGGTTTATTCTTCTTGATTTCAGGCTTGACATATTTCTTTTTTTCTTTCTTCATCACTCTGCTCCTTTCTCCAATTTTATTTTAAATCCTTTTTTACTTACTGCACACAAACTACGCCAACCACATACTGCCTTCCACCGCAAGTATGAGAGCCATCACCATAAGGACATCCGCTTGGACGAGCAGGCCAATCCAATCTTACACCAGGTGGGAGAGCGGGATTACCAGCTTCGTGACCTTGATAAACAACAACGTTGGGATCGCCAGGATCAGCAGTTGCGCAATCTACAATCCCTTTGGTCTTATCATAGCAAAAGCCTGAAGCCCCTTGCCTTAAATCATCAGAATTGTCAGCAGTGTTATTATTCCAGTTAATATCCAACATATTATTAGCAGTTTGATCGAATCTAATATAAGACCAATCACCAGGATTAGCAGCGGCATTAACCTGAAATACCGCCATACCAAACCAGAAATCAAGGTCTGCATCAGCGCCCTCTGTAATCAAATTACAATTGGAATCATAATGAGCAAATCCCCATTGTCCAGCAAACCTCGGCAATCCGGTAGCCGGAGAGCAATATATACCCGTGTTAGCAGGTGTGTGTGTTACATAAAGATAAGTATAATACGGAGCACC
>CAZQJX010000087.1:0-10485 GCA_964592965.1 uncultured bacterium | reverse complement strand
GGAACAAGGGAGATGGCAGAGCAGAGGATAGAGGATGTGCTTATTGCCAAAGCAGGAGCCACGCTTGGCGAATTTGAATTTGATGACCTATTAAGCACAGAAAAGCCCATCAAAATACCTGAGCTGGAAGAAAAGATAAAAGAAAGTATTCAAGAGCAGACTAAAAAGAATTTTGGTATTGAGGTGGTAAAAGTAGGTATCAGTCGGCTCCAGTTACCAGAGGCAAACACTTATAGTGTTTACAATCGTATGCGAGAAGAGCGCAAAGCTATTGCTAATAAATATCGGGCAGAGGGAGCGGAGCAGGCATCAAAGATACGAGCAGAAGCTGATAGGGAAAAAGCAGAGATTATTGCCAAGGCGCAGAAAGAGGCAGAGATTATCAAAGGAGAGGGAGAAGCAGAAGCTGCTAGGATTTATGGCGAGTGCGCCAAAAAAGACCCAGAGTTTTTCAAATTCTGGCGCACATTACAGGCATATAAAAAGATTCTGGACGAAAAGACAACCCTTGTCATTAGTTCAGACAGCGAGCTATTTAAATATCTAAGCAGATGATGTTTGAAGAATTTAAAGAAGAAGCTCGGCTGATTTTCAAAAATTTTTACCGCCTGGCAGGAGCGGTTTGCTTGGGATTAATTCTGCTCTACCTTGCCAGCGGGATTTATGTCATTCAGGCAAATGAAGTGGGAGTAGTGCGCAGATTTGGAAGGGTTTTGCCAGGGTTGGTTAAGCCGGGCATTCACTATCATTTACCTTGGCCTGTTGACCTTGTGAACAAAGTTCGCATCAAAGAGGTACTTCGCTTGGAAGCTGGATTTTATCCTCAAACCGAACAATGGCAATATGGTGAGCTTATTCCTTACTGCATAAGCGGAGATAAAAATATCATTCACAATCATTTTGTCATTCAGTATCGCATATCCAATCCCAGAGATTATCTTTTTAAAAGCATTCGTCCAAGTTTGCTTTTATCTGAGCTTGCTAACACTACCATTATAAAAGTTGTCAGCTCATCACCAGTTGATTATTTGTTAACCAGCGGAAAGAGAGAGGTGGAGTTGAAAATCAAAGATGAGCTTCAGAGAAAAATTAATGAGCTTGCGCTAGGAATAACTATTTTAAGTGTGGATACCAAAGCTGTTCAGCCCCCTCAGCCGGTAGTAGATGCTTTTCAGGATGTGATTAATGCTCACGAGGAGATGGTCACCAAAATTCATGAAGCAGAGAATTATCGCAACAAAGTCATTCCCCAGGCAAGGGCAGAGGCGCAGAAAATAATTGAAGAAGCAAAGGCATATAAATTCAAAAAGATTTCTCTTGCAAAAGGCACGGCTGAGCGGTTTGAGAAGATTCTCGCTAAGTATCATCGGGCAGGAAAGGCAGTAAAGGAGAGAATATATCTGAATGTGATGGAGCAGGTTCTTGGCAGGGTAAAAATTTATGTGCTTTCCAAAGATAAAAAAGGAAGACCGCTTAAAATCAAAATCCTCACAGGTCCTGTTCCCACCTCTCCCAGACTGCCTGAATCTCCATAATTTAGCTGTTTAAACTGAATAGTTTGTTTTAGCTTTAAGCTGGTTTATTAAAAGATAGGCTTTTGCGTGTCTGTCGGAGCCAAAAGGTAATGATAACAAGCAAGAAAAATCCACCAGCTAAACTTATCCATAGACCCAGCCGAAATCCAGTTGGTTGATATATAAATTCTAGTTTTTGCATGCCAGGTTCAAGCCTCACTTTCCTAAAGAGCTTTTTTTCTGGAAAAATTCTTACTTCTTTTTTTTGAGGAAGGAGATAAGCACGCCATCCAGGAGCGTATTGGTCTGCAAAAACCAGCCAGCCACTGCTAGGCTGTTTTAGCTTTATTTCAGCTTTTTGTGGAAGGTAGTTAATTAGCTCAGCGGTATGAAAATTTTTTTCAGCACCATCTTTTACAAGCCAGATGCGAGGAAAACAGTCAGTGTTAATATAAAGATAATATTCAGGATATTTTTGCAAAAGCTCCCAACCTTTGGCTGAAATTTCTCTTGGGCTGATGAGATACTTAATTCCCATCTCATCAAGCCAGTGTGAGCCTAAATTCTCCTTTTTAACATCAAATGACCAGCCGTGCTCAAAAAATGCTCGAACCGCGTCTTTTATTCCAAATCCCTCAATCTCTCCCATTACCTCAACATAGGTTTTCGGATACATTGCTTCAAAAACTCTCAGGTCATTAATGCCAAAAATAAGATTGTAATTGTGATGGAAAGCTCCTTCCAGACAAATAAATCTTGCAGGTTTTTGCTCTCTTAGAATCGGCAAAAGATATGTCGGCGGAGTGGGTTGAAAAAACCGCCAGCGCAGTGGATTGATTTGAGCATTAATTCTAAAGCCACCAAAGAGATGAGCGAGATTAGCAAATACCAAAAAAGCGAGCATAGCTCCACAAAGCCTTCTTTCTTCAAATAAAATTCCATAAAGCCCAACAGCACTTGCAAAGGCAAATAAAGCCAAAGGTTCAAGCCAGCCCGAACGAAAAGGCTGATAATGAATTGAATGTGGTGGAAATTTGTAAACAGCAAAAATAGCTAAAAAAGCAAGACCCACTGTCAAACCAAGACCAATAGCAAATCTTCGGGCAGAGAGCTTTTTCTTATTCAAATACTCATCTAGACCAAATCCTGCCAGAATCGCTATTGAAAAACATACGCCAAAGTAAGCATACTTAATATTGGCAACCCGGCGAAAAATTCCCAAATGATGAATTAAATGAAAAGGAGCTATCCAGTAAATCACTCCTAAGAAAATGATAAGATAGGTCCAGAAAAATACCTCTTTTCTGTTCAGGCGAGCTCCTTTGGTTAAACTTAATAGAGCAAGAAAAATAGCTATCAATCCGATATATTCTCTCATAAAAAGCTGTTCATAATAGCTACGATGTGGTCCGTAAACCCAGGGAAAAAACAGGCTGTAAAAATAGCGAAAAGGTGGCTTGCCAATTCTGTAAAACTCTGTGCCGTGCAAATGCCAGCTATAACCTAAATATTCAATAAAAGGAAAAACCTGATAAGATGCCCAAATAAGACCCAGCCCTAAACTTAATAAAACCATCAAAATAACCCGCCATCTATAAATACCAACACGAATAACAAGATATAAGCCAATAAATACTAAGAAATAAAAACTTACCTGCGGATTTCCACCAACAAACGACATCCAACTACTTAGAGAAATCCCAAGCAAATATTTAAATCTTGGCTTGTTTCTCAGGCTTTTTTCTATAAATAAGAGAGCAAGAGGAAGCCAAAGCTCACTGTTAATCAGCACCATATTCAAATTTTTGATAGTGTATCCACAAAAACATATAACAAAAGCACTTAAAGCTCCTGCAGGTGCGCTTAAGCCGAGCTCAAGTGCAAATAAAAAGGTGAAAATTCCCAGCAGAAGCAATTTCAAAATCAAAATAAAGTCCAAAAATTTTAAATAGGGGAAAAGAGTGAATAAAAGATTAAAGGGATTTAAAGGTGTGCTCTGGTAATTGGCAAGGAGAGGAAATCCCAAACCTTCAAGACTGCACCAGAGCGGAAAATATCCAGCTCTTAGTTGACGGCTACTTTCAACCAGCCAAGGATACAGGCTTAACCTGGGCGATGGGTCTTCTATCACAGCAAGATAAAGGCTTTGTCCAAATGAAAAAAGAATTTTGTGGAAAAGAATAAGACTAAATCCAGTCAAAAGAATTCCTACCAAAAACACCTGAAAACTTTTTTTCATATCTTGAAAATTAAATCATATAAAAAAGCTCCAAAGCAAATACCCGATAATATAAGGAGGAAAGACTAACCGGCTTTTAAAATTTTGATAGCCTGTGGCTTGAACACAATCTGCTCCCTTGCAACTCCCTCTCGCAGGATTTTCTTTACCTTTTGTTGAAAAAGCGTGGGTTCAATGGGCTTGTAGAATATAGGGAAGAAATAGGTTCTTTTTCGCACCTCAAGCAGATAGCTGGTCATATCTTTTCGGTCAATGATGATAAGAAATCTTATTCCATAAAAAAGTTTTCTTACTCGGTCAGCAAGCTCAATTCCATTCATTTTGGGGAGCCTGAACTCGCAGATTACTAAATTAACAGGCTCCCTCAAAAGGCGCAAAAAAGCTTCTTCTCCGCTTTTGACAAGAAAAAGCTCTATCTTTTCATCTTTAAGCGCCTCGGTCATTTCTCCCAGAAGCTCGCTTGAGCGAGATACAAGCATTACTGCTGGAACAGACATTTTTTTATTTTTCGGAAGATTTGCACGCTCTTTTAGCTTTTTGAGTAAGGGTTAAAATTTTGTTAAAATTCTTGTTGTGAGCTGGAGATTGCGTGATTTGGAAAGCGGAAAGGTTTATCCTCTTACTGGTTTGCTCAAACAGATTGGAAGAAGCCCAGAAGCTGATATCATCATCTCTGACCCACGAGTATCTCGGTTTCATGCCCGATTAGAAAGAAGCTCTTCTGGCTGGGTGCTGGTGGATTTGGAAAGTAAGAACGGCACCCGTGTAAATCAGGAGCTTGTTAAAGAAAAAGAGCTTGAAGAAGGTGATATTATACAGATTGGTCTCTGTCAGCTGGTTTTTGAAAAAGACCCTGAGCGCCAGCCTGATGAGGAAAATACCAAAGTAGATTTGGAAAAATTTGACCAATGAAAATAACCAGCATTTCCCTTTTTATTTTTCTGCTTTTCCTTGATTTTTCTCCTAACAAAGATATCCGCAGTTTAATCTTTCAGAAAGATTGGCAGGGAATTGCGAAAGTTATTTCTGGGCAAGGTGAATTAGCTCAACATCCAGTATATAATTTTTTAGCTGGTTATGCCTGTTATTTGAACAAGGACTATGAAGAAGCGGTTAGTTTTTTAAAAAGCTCTCTTTCTCGCCAGAGCCCTCTTAGCGGTTTTTCTCATTATTATCTTGGGAAGACATTTTTAGAGCAGGGAAAAATCAGAGAGGCAGAAAAGGAATTTTTGCAAGTTCTGGCGCAGAATTATATTTATATTCCCGCCCAGTTTGAATTGGTCAAAATTTGGTTAAGAAGGGTTGATATAGAGCGGAGTGCAAAAACTATTTATCAATTAAGGGAGCTTCGTATTCCCAGCTGGCTATATCCAGATTTCCTTCTTTTAGAGGCAGAATTTTTAAAAGCACAAAAAAAGCCTAAGCTGGCGGAAGAGAAAATAAAAGAGCTTTGGATAAATTTTCCAACTAGCGAGCCTGCTCAAAAAATAACTCCGCCTAAACTTTCTCCAGAGCAGAAACTGGTGCGCATAAAAAAGCTTTTGGCTCAAAAAGAATTTATTAAGGCGCAAAAAGAGCTGGAAGAGCTCCGTTCCGTTATTGGTAGAAAAGACCGAGCGCTTTTGAGCAAAATTTATGGACTGCTTGCACAGGCATATTTTATGGCAAAAAACTACCAAAAGGTTGTGGAACTGGAAAAGTTCGGCAAAAAATATGCTTCCAAAGAAGCCAGGTTTTGGGTTTATCTTGCCTGGGCATATCATCGTCTTGATGAGGAGAAAAAAGCAGAGAAGATTTACCTAAAATTTCTAAAGGAGCTGAAAAAATCTCCTTTTGCTCCGCAGGCGGTTTATCATCTGGCGAGAATGAATCAACTAAATGGTCAGTTTGCTAAAGCAATTAGATACTATCAAGCTCTGCTCAAGCGCTGGCAAAAAAATCCTTATGCTGAAAAGGCTATGCTTCAGATGGGATTGATTTACTTTGAGCAGAAGAATTTTTCAAAAGCAAAAGAGATTTTTGAGCAGGCAAAGAATAACTTTCCCCTAAAACCAGAATTTATTTATTGGCTGGCTCGCTCGCGTGAGAAAAGAGGAGAGATTGAGCAGGCAGGGGAGCTTAAAAAACAAATTTTAAAAGAATTTCCAGATTCTTTTTATGCCTGGCTAATTGACCCTGCTCCTCAAAAAGAAAGTATTGCCAGAGTGGAGATCAGCGCTCAGAATATATCGGCTCGTTACGATGCGGTTGTTCAGCTTGCAGGTCTTGGTCTTTTTGGTCTTGCGCAAAAGGAGCTTGATTGGCAGTTATCTAAAGGAAAGCCAAGTGCCTCTGAGCTACTTAGCTTAATAAATAAATTGACTGAGCTGGATTCATATCCTTTGGTTTACAATATTTTCTATAATCAGCTTTTGGGGATTTTGGGTTCTGACCAGAAGAAATTTTATCTAAGTATAATTTATCCATTTGGCTTTTCTGAACTAATAGAGAGATACGCAAGGGAATATCAAATAGAGCCTGCTCTTGCCTATGCTCTTGTTCGTGCGGAAAGTGGCTTTGACCCCACCTGCACTTCCACTGCTGGTGCTATTGGTCTAGCTCAGCTTATGCCCCGGCTAGGAATAAGTCTGGCAGAGAGGATAAGAAGGAGAAAGATTACCACATCAGAGCTTTATGACCCTGGGTTAAACATCAATCTTGGTTTGTATCATTTTTCTGAGCTTTTTGATTATTTTGAATATGCAGGAGCTCGCTGGCAAATGGTTTTAGCTATTTGTGCTTATAATGCAGGTAAAAATCCTGTAAAGAATTGGTTTGAGGAAAGAGGAGAGCTGGAGCAAGACTTATGGATAGAGCTCATACCTTATGCAGAGACCCGCAGATATGTTAAACGGGTTTTATCCGCCCTAAGGATTTATCGGGCTTTTAGCGCTGTATAAAAATACAAAAACTGTCTTGACCATCTTGATTAGAAAATTATAATTTTTATTGAAAAACCTCACAGGAGGAGAAAAATGCTTGCGGTCAGGGTAAGACAGAAAGAAGGAGAGTTTTATTTTATTTCATACAAAGCAAGGGATTTGCTTGAGCGGGTTCGCTTTACAAGGCTTTATTATGCAACTGAAGAAGAGCGCCCGCCGAGGATAGAAGATGAGGTAAGTGCTTTTATTCATCGGGTAGAAAAGAGTGATAAGGCTTTTCAGCGAAGGCTTATGCGAAGAAAGGTTCTTCAGATTTTAGATTTTTATCTTCAGGCGCAGGAACAGCCGTTAATTCCAGGAACAATTTTGCTTTACACACCAGAAGAATTGAAATTTGAGCCTATTCCACCACACGAGATGATAGGTGACCTTTCTGAGCCACAGGATAAATTCACCATCATAGATGGTCAGCACCGCTTGGCAGGATTAAAGCTTTTTGCCGAGAAGCGTCCTGAAGAAATTGACCGAATAGAAGTTCCCTGCATTATTTTTGATGGTAGAACTGAAGATTTTGCCGTGGAGATGTTTGTGATTATCAATTCCACTCACACCCGCATAAGCAAATCCCATCTCATTGACCTATACGAGCGAATTAGTTATACAAAGCCAGAAGAGAAATTCTCTGCTCGGTTGGTTAAGATGCTTTATGAGGAGGAAGATTCTCCGCTTCGCTATCGCATTAATCGTCTTGGCGGGCGCAGTGGCAGGCAGAAGTGGATTTTGCAGAGTGAGCTTTACAGAGAAATTCATCGCTTGGTAAGTGAGCATTCAGACCTACTCAAGCCTGATGTGCATCAACGGGCAGAGATGATTTATACTTTAATTCGGGATTTTTTAAATGCAGTTGCTCGGGTGATGGAAGAGGTATGGGGCAAAAAGGGCTATCGGTTTACTGAAGCAGTGACTATTAAGGCGCTTATTCGGGTGCTTTCTGATTTACTTGAAGACCCAAGAGTATTTGAGCGCTGGCAGGAATTGAGAAAAGCAGGGGAGGGAAGCAGAATATTTGAAGAGATTATTGCAGGTTGGAAAGATATAGCCGGCGAGTTCAGAGAAGCAGGATTTTATGAACGCTTTCCCGCCCGTGGTCCTGTGGAGCGGGTGAGAAAGATTCAGGAAGCGCTTAAGAGAAGATTAAATCTAAAAGCACTGGAGCAATTTTGAAAGGAGGGAGAAAATGAAAATTAAATGGAACGGACACGCAAGTTTTACCATTACCACTTCTTCAGGAATTAAAATTATCACCGACCCTTATGAGCCGGGTGGATTTGGCGGACAGATTAAATACGGTCCTATTTCAGATACTGCTGATATTGTTCTCGTCAGTCATGACCACGCTGACCATAATTATGTGCAGGGGCTTTCTGGTTCACCTGTTGTGGTGCGTGGTACGCAGGAGGAAAAGGGAATTAAGTTTGAAGCAGTACCTGCCTATCATGACCCGAACAAAGGTGCGGAGAGAGGAAAAAACACCATTTTTGTTTTTGAAGCAGATGGAATAAAAGTGGCTTTTTTAGGCGACCTAGGTCATATACTTGAGCCTGAGCAGGCAGAAAAGCTCAAAGGGCTGGATATACTTTTAATCCCAGTGGGCGGAACCTTCACCATTGATGCGGGGCAGGCAAAACAGCTAGTAGATATGCTCAAGCCTCGTGTTGCTATCCCAATGCATTACAAAACTGAAAAACTCGGATTTCCTATCCGTCCAGTAGATGATTTTTTGAGCCTGTGCGAAAAGGTGAAAAGATTAGACACAAGTGAGGTAGAAATTAGCAAAGACCAACTCCCTGAGCCGACAGAAATCTGGGTGCTCAAGTATGCCTGTTAATTAAGTTTATCCGATGAAAAGCTCTTTTCGCAGGCTGGCTAAGTATGTTTTATTTATAGCTGTTATTAATGTTTTTGTTTTACTTTGTTTGGAAGGGATTTTGCGCATCCTTCCTTTTGTTCCTGACCCTAGGTATTTCCGAGAATTTAAAGGTAAGGACGGAAAGGTCTGGGTGAAATACAAGTTTGGAGCCAATAAGCCTGTTTTTTTAAAGAAAAAGCCTCAGAATACTTTTCGCATTTTCGCTTTTGGTGGAAGCACAACTATGGGCTCGCCCTATTATGGTCGCTCCAGCTTTCCTAAAATGCTGGAGTATGCGCTGAGGAAAGCTTATCCACAAAGAAATATAGAAGTAATTAATCTTGGCTCTAGCGGTATGAATAGTCTTGAAGTGAAATATTGCGTTATTCAGGCTCTGAAATATCAACCCGACCTAATGGTTATTTATTCCGGACAAAATGAATTATTCTCTACTCCAGGACTTTTTCGTGATTATAAGCACCCTTATCTGGATAGAGTTTTAGATGTTCTTCGTTTTCATTCCCGTTTGTATCAGGTTTTGCGTTCTGCTGATAAGATTTTACTTTTAATTCCTTCTGCCATTGGCACTCATCAGGAATTAACCAAGCGCCTCCAATTAGATTTTAAACAACTGGCTTTAGAAAATCGTCCTATTAGTAGAAAATTTTATAATGACCGCATCCAGAGCTATAGGTATCATCTTGAGCGTATTTTGTCTCTTTTAAAAAAGAAGCACATTCCAACTGTATTATGCACTGTTACTGTTAATTTGAAAGATTGGCCACCTATGTGGCTTCCTTATCCAAAAGAACTTTCTCAAAAGCAGATTAACATTCTAAAAGAAAGCCTTTGGAAAGCATATCAGGCTATTTTTGATGGTCGCCTAGAAGAAGCAGAGCCACTTTTAGACAAAGCAAAAAGTCTTGCCCCTGACTTTCCTATGTATCATTATCTTTATGCTTGGTTTTTAGAGAAAAACGGAGAGTATGAGCGGGCAAAGAAGCATTTTCTTCTTGCTCATAAACTAGATAGTAGCAGGCATCGTGCTCCGCCTGAAATAAATAAAATAATAAAAGAAATGGCAAAAAAATACCCTGTGATTTTAGTTGATGTTGAAAAGCTTTTTTTTCAGCAAGCTAAAACCACCCCCGGCTTTGACCTTTTTATTGACCACTGCCACCCCACCTTATTCGGACAATGGCTTGTTGCTAAAGAATTGTTTGATGCCCTTATCAAGGCGGGATTTTTTCCAAAAATAAATTTTGAATTTCCATCTTTTCAAGAAGTAGTTAATTCATTCGGAATTGATGAGGATTATTTAACTCAGGTGAAATTCAGAGCGAGTATTTATTATCTACTTCAGTGCCGTCTTCCTGATTATGATGCTCAAACACGCAAATTTTTAAAAGAAGTAATTGCACACCAGCCTGATAATCTTCTTGCTCGCTTTTGTCTTATTTCTCTATATCTTGAGTTGGGCTGGGAGGAGCAGGCAAAATCTCTTCTAGTTCAAACAATAAAGACAGCTCCTAAAAACAAGCTTCAGATGATGCTTTACCAAAATTTTTATCCTCATATACTGATGCAGGGGGATTATTTTTTGTTTTCACTTAATTTGGAGCCCACCTCTGCACCTTTGAGAGGAATAATTCTTATCAGGTCTTCGCCTGAAAAAACTTGGAAAAAGCCCCTTTTTGCACTTAATAAGTATCAATGGATATTCAAATATGAAAAAAGCAATCAGCAGGTAAAGGATATGAGTAAAGATATTTATGCTCTTGCTCTGGCTAATCAAAATTTTTGCCAGAAAGGCACAAAAAAATTAAATTTAATCAGCTACTTATTTGAAAATGTCAAATTCGTTCGTGGCTCTGAGCTTGATATAGCTTTTCAAAAAGAAGG
>CAZQJX010000086.1:0-11058 GCA_964592965.1 uncultured bacterium | reverse complement strand
ATAGTCAGGAATTCCTACCCGAAGCATTCCCCCTGGCTTGGGAAGTGCCTCAAAAATAACTACCTGATGACCGAGTCGGGCAAGATAGTAAGCGCAAGAAAGACCAGCAGGACCACTTCCCACAACTGCCACCTTCTTTCCTGTATCTGGCTTTTTGCTTTTATCTAAGTCAAATCCTGCTTTATCTGAAGCATAACGCTTTAAAAGCCTGATATGAAGAGGCTTTTGCTCAATAGTCTGACGGCAACGGGTCTCACAGGGAGCAAAACAAACTCTTCCGCAAATAGCTACTAAAGGATTCTGCTGACGAATGAGCTCAACCGCTTCTTTATATTTACCCTCTTCAATCAATCGGATATAACCAGGAATATCAATTCCAGCAGGACAGGCTTCTCGGCAAGGCGGTATCTTACGCTCCGGCGCAGGTTCCTTATCCCAAGTAGGTTTAAGAAGCGGTATTTTAGGAGCCTCGGCATGAAGCAAAAGCTTACTTTGAAAATCAATTGCTACTCCGATGAAGTTAATTCCAAACATATCCTTAATTTCGTTCTCAATTAAAAGGGCAGAGAAATAAATAGGAGAAATGCTCGGAACATCTTTTCCTTTGGGCACTTTAAGTCGTATGTTTTCAATTTTGTGCTCAATGTCAAAATGATAGATAATCTCAAAACCTTCCTCTCCTAAATCACGACAGCTGGCAGTAACAAAACGAGCATTTCTCCCTGCCATTTTCTCCACTTCAGGTATAAAATCCCCAAGGTCAACAACTATTTCTTTTTCCACTCCTATTGTAGTTAATTTCTCCTCTCTCATTGAAATCCTCCTTATCTGGACTCTACCTGCAATTGTTCAGGAGGAACCTTGCCCGCAAGCTTATTCAGCGCATAAACCACAGCGTCAATAATCGCCTCTGGACGAGCAGCACAGCCAGGAACATAAACATCCACTGGAATCACCTTGTCCACCCCGCCCAAAATGTTGGGGCAATTATGAAACACTCCGCCTGTGCAGGCACAAGTGCCAACCGCAATCACCATTTTGGGCTCTGGAATCTGCTCATAAAGGTTGCGAAGAACGCGGGCATTTCTCCGATTAGCAGGACCTGTAATTACTAGCACATCTGCATGCTTGGGATTGCCCATATTCACAATTCCAAAGCGCTCCACATCAAAAAGAGGTGTAAGGCAGGCAAGAATTTCAATATCACAGCCATTGCAACTTCCGCAGTCAAAATGCATAAGCCAAGGACTTTTGATCTGAGAGATTTTGATCAATCCCATTTTTTAACCTCCTCTCTTGAACAGATAAATCACGGCGAGATTTAATATGACCATTCCTACTCCCACTGCCCAGCTGATCCGAAGCATCCAGCGCCAGGTGAGACGGGCAGTGGCGTTATCTATAATAATCTCTGCTATAAAGCAACCTAGTGCGATCAAAATGCCCACCCAAAGAGGATGAGCAAAAAAGATGCTGATCAGGGCAAGAACTAATACCAGCTCATACCAATGAGTGAGCTCAACCATTGCCAGATAAGGACCGCTAATCTCTGTGGTCACACCCTTGACCAGCTCCTGATGGGCATGGTGTGAGGTGGCAATATCAAACGGGCTCTTTCTCATCTTAATGGTAAGAGCAATAAGCAAGGCTATAAAAACCAAAGGAAGACTAGCAATGAGCGGATGTCCATAAGCAAAAACATCTTTAACACGAAAGCTACCAGTCTTCAGATAAATGCCCACTACGGAAAGAACAATAATCGGCTCATAGCTCAAAAGCTGCATCATCTCCCGCTGACTGCCAAGAAAGCTATAAGGCGAGCGAACACTATAACCAGCAAGAATCAGGCATAAAGAGCCAAAGCCGAGCACAAAAGCCATCATCAATAAATCTTGACCAATCGCAAATATAACCAAAGCAGCAATTGCCATAATCAAATATCCCCAAACCCAAAGAATCTGCAATTTATGAGCAACAAAGCCCTTTTTGCCAAATAGCTTAAAAAGGTCATAAAATGGCTGAATCAAAGGCGGTCCCACTCTTCCCTGAAGTCGGGCGGTTAGCCTACGGTCAATACCGTTTAAAATTCCACCTACTATCGGCGCACCAATAATAGCCACCAATGCGGAAATAAGCATTTTTACTCCTTCGCTCATCTTCTCTTCCCCTTTCGGTTTTTATAGAAGAACTATACTAAACCCGAGCACAATGCCGAGAAGAATTAACCCCACCAAATTAGAGCTCAATGTAACCAGTTTTTCTGCTTTTGTCTCACCAAAATAAAATCCACGATAGGTCTGGTCCATAGGAGTATCAGCAATGCTGGAGAATCTTGGCTCATTTTCTATATTTTCTCCGCACATATAAGCAGGACGAACTCGCTGACTCTGAACCCTGATTATAAAAGCGGGAATGAAAAGGAATAAAAATGCAAATAAAGCCAAAGGCCAGGTGGCAAACTCTCCCACAACCTTGCCCTGAGCCAACACCTGAATGTTATAAGCAACCACATTAATAACATCTTTATAGCCAGCCTCAGTCATATAAGGCACAACCAGCTTATCCACCACTGGCGCAAAGAAAGCGCTCAGAGCGACAATCCCAACAAGAAGCACAAGCAAACTGAAGCTATAGAAAAATCCCAGCTTTTCAAGCTTAAACCGCTGGTCGGTTGGACGAAGAGCAATAATTCTGCCCATCCATTTAATCCAAAAAATAATGGTAATACTGCTTCCAAGAACAAGGGTGGTGATGACAACAAAAGCCCACCTGCTGGTCATTGCAGAAACCGCCTCTATTGCCAGCCACTTGCTTACCAAAACCCCAAGGGGTGGAACCAGCATTGCCAACGCACCCATCAAGGTGATGGTGGTGAGCATAGGCAGTTTTTCCATAAGACCTTCCATTGCTTCTATTTCTCTGCTACCGATCTTATTCTCAATGGCTCCCACGCAAAGGAAGAGAAGACCTTTGGTCATCGCATGGAAGATAAGAAGGGCAACGCCCGCAGCAATGGCGAGCGAGGTATTCACTCCCGCACACATAATCATCAAACCCAGTGAGCCAATGGTTGAATATGCAAGCACGCTCTTGGCATTGGTGCGCATAAGTGCCATTGTTGCTGTGACCAAAAGCACAAAAGCTCCATAAATTGCGATAAGCAGGCTCAAAGCAGTGCCCTGAAATCCAGGGGCAAGCCTGAAAACCAGATACACACCAGCTTTGACCATTGTTGAGGAGTGAAGCAAAGCACTAACTGGAGTGGGTGCAACCATTGCGCCCAAAAGCCAGCTCTGGAAAGGAACCTGAGCGCTCTTGATAAATCCTGCCAGAGCAAGAAGAGCAATGGGTAAAAGGAGCGCTTGAGGCACTCCTGTCTTTGCCAGCGCCTGAAGGGAAAGAGTGTGGGGAGTGGTATATTTGTAAGCAAGAATCATTGCCACTACCATTGCCAGCCCACCAATCAGGTTCATCCAAAGAGCACGAAGTGCATTGTTGACCGCCTCATCAGTAAGGTCGTGAAGAATCAAAAGGTAGCAACAGGCTGTGGTCACTTCCCAGAAGAAATACAGCCAAATCAAATGGTTGGCAAAAACCAGCGCATTCATTGCACCGAGGAAAAGAACCAGCCACAGGAAAAATCTTGGCTGGCGGGATTTTTCCAAATGTAAATGCTCCTCATGGTCGGGCATATAGTTAAGTGCATAAAGAACGATCATAGAACCAACAATACAAATCACCAACGCCATCACGATGCTCAACCAGTCAATATAAAACAGAGGTTTAACTAGTGCCTCTTCTCCTTTAGCGAGCCCAAATTCCAGCCAAGCCAAAAGCACAATCTGAGCAAGGCTGAGAAGGCTTATCAACCAGCTCTTGCGCCTGATTCCTACATAAAGAAAGTAAACCAAAAGCAAATAGTCCAAAACAACCACCACCCAGTTCCAGAAATGAAAAGCACTCTCACTAAGTTCCATCTCAATTGACCCTTTACCCAAAAGCACAAGGCTTAAGGCAATGAGAAAAAGCGACTCCAAAACCACAATCAAAATTCTCAAGGGCTTGGGACGAACGAGCCAAAGAACAATCCCTGTAATGATGGGGAGTAAGATTAAAAGCCCGACTAATGCTACATTGCTCATCAATCTCTCCTCCTAGCTTGTTCTTTTTGAACAATTTTTTGGCCCATAAATATAACTTTATAGATATATTTAGATATTATAATATAACGAAATGAATAAAAAGGTGATAAAAATTTTTGCCTGATTAAAAAATCTGTCTGATTTTGTACCACTTCTACTACTAACTGCTAGAGAGTCTTTCAGGTCAACTGCCTAGAAGTTCCATTAAAGAGGTTCAAGTAAATTTACTACAATTTTTCAAATTTGTCAAGAATAAAATTATTGGATATGATTTTTTATCGAAAAATTAAGGAGAAGAAGGAGGGGTTTAAGATGAAAAAGTTCCATTTATTAATAGGCTTGGCTTCTATAGTGGTCTTTTCATGGGTCAGTACTGCTCATAAAAAAGAGGAAAAACCTTTGATAGGAATTCGGAATTATGAATTTGAAATTGACGGAAGACCGGTACCTGTTGCAATCTGGTATCCCGCCATTGATAAAGGCGAAGGATTATTTGATTACAATAAGTTAACCAAAGGGAGTGCATATGTAAATGCCACTCCTGACCGCACAAAAGCTCCTTATCCGTTAATTGTTTTTTCGCACGGTATGGGTGGGTGTGGATATCAATCGGTTTTTTATGTGGAGAATTTAGCAAGGGCTGGGTTTGTGGTCTCTGCTATGGACCATAAGGATGCGGGAATGTGTGTGATGAAGGGAAAGCCTAAAGTTAGTGTAGGAAAGGTTCTACTTGCTTTTTTAAAGGGAGGTGGAAATCTTTCCAAAACCGTAATCCTTCTGTTCAAAGACCAGGTAAGAGACATTGATTTTACCTATCGCCCTCGTGAGCTTAAATGGCTTATTGACCGCTTGCTAGAGCTCAATCAGACCGACCCTATGCTTAAAGGTCTAATTGACCCAGAAAAAATCGGCGCCAGCGGACACTCTCTAGGCGGATTTACTACGCTGGCAATAGCAGGTGGAGAATTCGACTGTGAGAGTCCAGAAAAATATAACTCTAAGCTCTGCGAGCGGGTAAAAGAAGCTCTTTCTCACCGTGAAAATCTCAGCCCCGAAGAGATGGCTTTGGCAAGAGTGCCTGAGGTTGTTTGCTGTCTTGAGCAGTATAAGGGCAAAAAGATAAGCTTTAAAGACCCAAGAGTTAAAGCGATTTTGCCTTTGGGTCCTGCGGTTTTCTTTCCTGAAGGTGCTTTTCAAGAAGTTTCAATTCCAGTGATGATTATCACCGGCACAGGAAAATTTGAGGTGCCTTTTGAGCCCATTCAAAGGGTTTACAATGAGCTTCAAGGTCCCAAGTATGTGCTTCGGCTTAAAAAAGTTGACCATATGACCATTACAGATATGGCTCTGAAAATACCATTTGCCAGGCTTGTTCTTCCTGGATACCGCTGGAGGTATAAAATGAAAAAGCAAATTTATGAAAATTATTCCAGCGCTTTCTTTAATGCTTATCTAAACGACGACCAAAAAGCTCTTGAATATATCCAACAGGCGCATTACCCCCTAGTTGAGCTTCAGGCAAAACCCTAATTCAAAAAGATTGACAAAATCAAATTGTAAGAATAAGTTATTTCTGCTTTGAAGAAGTGGGGGAATAGATTTTTAATAACTATTTTTTTCTTTTTTTCTACTTCTTCTTTCGCCAGCGAACTTTCTGCAAACCTGCCTTCTCTCTGGGTGAGCACGGTTCCATTTAAACTTAGCATTAAGAATTTATCTACTGAAAAAATAAAAACCATCTCTTTATGGATTAACGATAAAAAAATTAAAGATATATCTATTGAGCCTGAGTCAGAAAAACAAATTGAGCTTGAGCTTGAAAAGGCAGGAATTCATCAAATCAAGCTGAGCGACAGCAAAACAATTAAAACCTTTTCTATTCGCATTATTCCTGGCTGGTTGACTATCCTACCCCCGCTTTTAGCTATTGGTTTATCACTTATTTTTCGCCAAGTTTTGGCGTCTCTTTGGCTGAGTATATTTGTTGGTGCCTTGATAGTTTTTGACTGGAAGCCTTTTACTGCTTTAGCAAGAAGCATTGATTATTACATCACCAATTCTATGGCAACAAGGGAAAACAGCTTGATGCTCCTTTTTATTATTTTTATGGGCGGAATGGTAGGAGTGATTTCCAAAGGTGGAGGCATTCACGGTTTGGTGGAAAAAGTAAGCAAATGGGCTACTTCACCCAGAAGGGGACAGATAGCTACTTGGGCGCTTGGACTTTTTATCTTTTTTGATGACTATGCAAATACCGTGATTGTTGGAAATGCAATGCGACCAATTACTGACAAGCTCAAAATCAGCAGAGAAAAACTCTCATACCTTGTAGATACTACTGCTGCCCCTGTTGCCAGTATTTTTCCTATATCTACCTGGATTGGGTATGAGGTGGGCTTGATTAATTCTGCTTTTAAGAGTTTGGGAATTAAAGCAAATGGATTTATCTGGTTTTTACAATCCATTCCTTACAGGTTTTATCCGATTTTAAGTCTGGTAATGGTGATTTTAATTGCACTTTTAGGTAGAGACTTTGGACCTATGAGTAGAGCGGAGATTCGTGCCCGCAGACAAGGAAAGGTGCTAAGAGATGGAGCCAAGCCACTTGCCAGCCTTGAGCCTTCCCTGCTAACTCCACCTTCAGGAGCAAAACTACGCTGGTTCAATGCACTGGTGCCTATCTTGGTAATGATTGGAGTTACCTTTATCGGGCTTTGGTTTGATGGTCTTAAAAATTTGGGTGCAGATGGCTTGAGAGAATTTGTAGAAAAAGCACAAAAGCTAGGACCTGTTCTTGGAAAAATTTATCTTGCGGGAATGATTTACAGTCAGGCAAGTGCGAACACAGTTTTAAGCTGGGCAAGCCTTATCGGCGGACTGGTAGCAGTAATACTTGTTGTTTTCCAGAGGATTTTATCGCTTTCAGAGGCTATGGATGCTTGGCTGGGTGGTGCAAAGTCTATGATTATTGCGGTTGTGGTTCTTTTGTTTGCTTGGGCATTAGGCTCAGTATGCGCTGAGCTTCATACTGCTGACTGGATTACTCATCAGCTTAAAGGTGTGCTTAATCCCCATTTGATTCCAGTGCTGGTTTTTATTGTTGCCAGCTTGATTAGCTTTTCTACAGGCACTAGTTTTGGGACTATGGCTATTCTTGTTCCTTTGGTCATACCTATAGCCCATAATCTCAGCACTTTGGCAAATTTCAGCCCTAAGGAGTATTATATAATAATTGTGGGTGCAATCTCATCAGTGCTTGCAGGTGCAGTATTTGGTGACCACTGCTCTCCTATAAGCGATACCACCATTATGTCTAGTATGGCAAGTAATGCCGACCATATTGACCATGTCCGCACCCAGCTTCCCTATGCTATCATCGTAGCAGTAGTGGGTATGAGCGTGGGAGACCTTCCAACTGCTTTTGGAATGCCTCCTTGGATAAGCTGGGTTTTAGGAACTTTTATCTTAACGGGCATTCTTTTATTGGCAGGAAAGAAATCCTTGTGAGGAAGAAAAATGAAAAATTTTAAGCGCCTTCCAATTATATTTGCAGGCAGTTTTATTTTAAACTTTATTCTTCTTTTAATCTTGGAAAAATCTCTTGGAGTGAGCTTAAGCGGAAAAACCTTGGGCTTAATCTTTGTTTTTGCGTTCATTTTAGCTGTGGCTTTTTTGCTCATTGCTTTCGTAGTTTTAAGCACTTTGGGCAAATACCTTCTTGATAAAGAAAATGCCCTTGCTATGAAGAGCTATATAGATTCTATGGCTCAGGGAGATTTTTCCAAAGAACCAGAAAATATAACTTCCAAGAGCTTGCGGGAAGTGATTTTATTCAAGCTTAAAGACCTTTACTTTCGCTTAATCAGTCTTTTAAGCCAAACCAAACAGTTAACCCTAGACCTCGGAGACCTTTCCCGCAAAATCATTAGTCAAAGCGAGCATTTAAGTCAAGCTAGTCTGCGCCAAGCAGAATCAGTTGAGCGGATGGTATTAAATTTAGAACAGATTGATGAGGGGATTCGCCAAATATTTAACAGCGTTGATGAGCTTAAAACCTTAAGCCAGGAGACCAGCTCTGCTAGTTATCAAATGATGACTAATATTCAAAATGTATCAGAGATGGCAGAAAGCCTTGCTAATTTGGTGCGGGATTTGGTTACTGCCATAAGCCAGATAGTCGCCAATATTCAAAGCGTGGCACAGGCAACTGATAGCCTTTCAAGTGCTTCTGCTCAAACCTCAAGCTCAATGAGAGAAATAGACCAAGCCACACAGGCAATCAGAACCCGTGCAGATGAATCAGCAAAAATTGCCTCTTCAGCAAAAGAACGAGCAGTGCGAGCAGGAGAATTAATTGAAAGCTGGGCACAGGGAATGGAGAAAATTGAAGCCAGTGTCAGCCAAGCCACGAACATTATGGCGGATTTGGTGGAGCAATCTGAGGCTATTGGCGAGATTGTTAGTGTGATTAATGAAATAGCGAGCGAGACCCATCTTTTGTCTTTAAATGCCTCAATTATGGCAGCCCGAGCTGGGGAGCATGGAAGGGGATTTATGGTAGTTGCCAATGAAATAAAAGAGCTGGCAAGAAGAACCAGCGAAAGCACCAAAGAAATTGAGGCGCTCATCAACCGCACCAGAAAAGCTGTTAAAGAATCACAATCAGCCATCAGTCAGGCGTATAATCGGGCAAAAGAGGGCATCCAGCTTAGCTGGGAAGCTCAAACTGCTGTCACTCAAGTTCTTGAACAAATGGAAAAATCCGCCAGATACGCTCAAGAAATTGCCCAGGCAACTGACGAGCAGGCAAAGCTTGCGAGCCAGGTTTATGAATCCAGTGCAGAAGTAGATGAGCGCACACAGCTAATAAAAACAGCTATGCGTGAGCAAGAAGATTCCAGCGCCTATCTAAAAGAGCGCGCGGAGAAAATGCATGAGCTTACAGAGAAGGTTAAGATAGCTTCTAAGGAGCAGGCAGAAAACAGTCAGCAAGTATCCCGAGCGGTTGAGGAGCTGACCGCATCTATTGAGGTAATTCGTGGTTCAACCGAAGACCAAAGCCGAGCCAGCTCAGAGATACTTAACTCAGTTCAACAGGTAAAAAAGGCATCGGACCTTGTTGCTCTTTCTGCTGAGGATGTTAAAAACACTGCTATTAGCGTGCTTGATGAATCTTTAATTCTGCAAAGCGAAATGAAAGGATTTAAATTTCCAATTCTCCAAAAACAGCTGAAAGTGGGATTGCTTTTGGACACGCTTCGTGAGGAACGCTGGCGTAGGGAGAAGGAGATTTTTATCAAGAGGTGTGAGAGGCTGGGTGCACAAGTTTTAGATGCGGTTGCAGATGGTGATCAGGAAAACCAAAACACTCAGGCGCAGAAGCTTATTGAAAAAGGTGCTCAGATATTGGTAATAGTAGCGGTTGATGCGGAGAGAGCTTTTCGGGCAGTGGAGTTTGCTCATCAAAAAAACATTAAAGTAATTGCTTATGACCGCTTGATTAAAAGCGCGCCTCTTGACTTATTTATTACCTATAATTACAGAGAAATGGGCGCGCAAATGGTTAAATATGCCCTTAGGCGACGACCTGAGGGAAAGTATTTTCTCCTACTCGGCTCTCGTCAGGATGTTAATGCTGTTTGGCTCAGGGAAGGTCAGCATAATGCTCTGGAACCTGCACTTCGGCAAGGAAAAGTTGAGCTGATTGGAGAAAGCTGGACACCTAACTGGGAGCCAGAGCGAGCATATCAAATTATCAAATCAATTTTAGATGAAGGTAAAATCCCGGATGTAATTATTGCCAGCAATGACGGCACTGCTGGTGGTGCGATTCGTGCGCTGGAAGAATTTGGTCTTGCTGGCAAAGTTCTGGTTACAGGTATGGATGCAGAGCTGGATGCCTGCCGAAGAATTGCACGGGGAAAGCAGGCAATAACTTTTTATATGCCTGTCCACCTTCAGGCAACCAGAGCCAGTGAAGCCTGCCTACTTATGCTTTATGGAGAAGAAATTTTCGGAGCAGACCAGTATATAGATAACAATGGCTATAAAGTTCCTGCTATTCTTCTAAACGCTATTTTAGTAGATGCAGAGAATTTAAGAGAAATAATCATTGCCAGCGGAACCTATGCAGAGAGCGAAATTTATGGTGATTAATTTCTTGCTCCTGCCAGTCTTTTTCTCCGGTCTCGTTCTAAAAGCTCCATTCTTAAAATAGGAACATCGCTTGGAGCACTAATAGCCAATCTTACTCTCCCTGCTTCAACCCTGCTTACAGTAATGACAATGCTGTTGCCAATGATTATTTTTTCTCCTTGCTTTCTGCTTAAGACTAGCATTAGTCCTGCTCCTTATTGGAGTGGTTAAAATAAAAATCCTCCCATACCTCTTCCCAGATAATCCTTTCACTTAAAGCCTTTAAATCAGGCTGGTATTTTCCTTTTTGAAAATCATTTTTAAGCCTGCGAATCTTTGCCCGCTTCAAAAGAAAAGCGAAATATTCAAGGTCAACATTTATCCCGTTAAATATCTCTTTCAGCTCTTTTGTTAAGATTAATTTCTCTGACATTCTTTCTCATAAAGTTTGATGCTGATTGAAATAATTCGTTGGCAGATTTATTTTTTGTTTTTTGCTTTCTTTCTTTTTATTTCCTTTACTTTTGAGAATGGAATGACTTTAGCTTCTGGGCTTCCTTTGTTAAGCCTTGAGCTTATTCTTTTCTTTAACCTGAGCCGTGCCTGCGTGTGAATTTGACTTACTCGGCTCTCTGTTACTCCCATAATCTCACCGATCTCTTTGAGATTGAGATTTTCAAGGTAGTAAAGGCTTAAAACCTGTTTTTCATTCTCTGGTAGCTTTTCTAGTTCTTCCAAAACAATCTCTCTCAGCTCTTTTGCCAAAAGTGCTTCAAATGGA
>CAZQJX010000085.1:0-11093 GCA_964592965.1 uncultured bacterium | reverse complement strand
CGCTCTCGCTGATTACAATTCTATCTGAAGGAATGTAATGGATAAGCTCGCTGGTAGTGTCTAGGTTGATTTCAAGTGTATTCAGGTCTCGGTTATTGATGCCGAGCAATCTTGCGCCCAGCTCAAGAGCAATTTCCAGCTCAGCACGATTATGAACCTCTACCAAAGGAGTCATTCCAAGCTCTTTGATTAAGAAAAATAGCTCCGCAAGTTTGGATTTTTCCAAAGCACGAACAATTAACAGCACCAAGTCTGCGCCATAAATCCTTGCCAGAAGAACCTGAAAACTGGAGATGATAAAATCCTTGCATAAAACAGGGAGCTGGCAGGAGTGCTTTGCCAAAGAAAGGTCTTCAAAGGAGCCTGAAAAATAATCTTCATCACACAGAACCGAGATTGCCCTTGCACCAGCCTTTTCATATCCTTCTGCCCACTTTGAAATATTAAGCTCTGAAACTATTTCTCCCAGAGATGGACTTTTCTTTTTTATTTCAGCAATGATGGGGATTTCTCCATCAACCTCTTTTAAAATATAAGCATAGGCATCTCGCAGGCAGGGTGCGCTGGCTAAAAGTTTTTCCAGTTCTGAAAAAGAAAATGATTTTTTCTTTTCTTCAATCCACTTGCGCTTTTGATAAAGGATTTGGTCTAAAATTGCAGGCATATTAATCAGCAGGCTGATTGGATAGTTTAATAAGCTCTTCTAGTTTTTTAAAGGCTTTTTGGCTCTTAATGGTTTCACGGGCAATTTCTATGCCCTCACTGATAGAATCTGCCAGACCAGCAATATAAATAGCAGCGCCAGAATTCAAAAGCACTATATCGGTTTTAGGACCTTCGGCACCGCTGAGCACCTCTCGGATAATCTCTGCATTATAACCTGTGCTTCCGCCCCTGATTTCACTGAGCAGGCATCGTTTAAATCCAAAATCTTCTGGCTCAATCTTATATTCTTTGATTTCACCCTCTTTGAGCTCTGCCACAAAAGTTGCGCTAGTAAGGGTGATTTCATCTAAACCATCTTCGCCGTGAACGACCATTGCCCGCTCACTTCCCAAGTTCTTTAAAACCTCGGCAATAGGTCTTACCCATTTTTTATCATAAACACCAAGTAGCTGACGCTTTGCTCCGGCAGGATTGCAAAGTGGTCCGAGCAGATTGAAAATGGTTCTAATGCCCATTTCTCGTCGGGGAGCAATAGCGTATTTCATTGCCTGATGAAGAAGAGGAGCAAAAAGAAAACCAATGCCAATTTCACGAATACATCTTTCCACCACAGGAACATCTGCCTCTATGTTTACTCCCAGTTGGGCAAGCACATCTGCACTTCCGCACTGGGAGCTAGCAGCACGATTTCCATGCTTGGCGACCTTTGCACCAGCGCCTGCGAGCACAAAAGCGCTGGCAGTAGAAATGTTAAAAGTCATAGAGTGGTCTCCACCTGTTCCGCAGGTGTCAATTACATCTTCAGGTGCATTTATCTTTTTAGCTTTAGCACGCATTACTTTGGCGCTGGCGGTGATTTCTTCTACGGTCTCGCCCTTGACCCTAAGACCCATTAAAAAGGCAGAAATCTGGCAAGGAGTGGCTTCTCCGCTCATAATTTCTTCCATCACTAAAGTCATTACCTCTGGGTCAAGGTTCTGACCTTCTGCTAATATTCCGAGAGCATCTCTTATCATTTTTCTTCTCCGAAGGTTTGTTAAAAATATAGATTTATTTTTTTCTACTGTCAATGTCAAAAAAGATATTTTGGATTGCATCAAGCAGGGATTAAACTGAGCTGGCTTGAGCAAGTTTTTGAGCAGGAAGGGGAATTCTCAGATAAAAAGAGTAGGTTTTTCCTTGCTCTTGGTCTAAAGATTCAGTGCTGATTAAGCCAAACCTAGCTTTCTCTTTGATGATATTTTCAAGAATAAAAAGGTCTTCAAAATAATCTTTAGGAAGGTCGGGCTGAGGAAGGAAAAAGCTCAGCTCTATTTCTAAATCATTCTCAAGCTCTTTGGCAGAGATATCTAATTTAAGTTGAGAAAGATTGGAAATAAGATAAAAAAGCATACCCAAAAGCGTCTCCAGATAAAACCAGTCTGCAAAAATGGTTAAATCTGGAAGGTTAATATTAAGCTGAATCTGGTTCTTGATAAAATTGCGTTGAAAAAGGCTAGCTAGTTTTTCAAGCTTCTCTTTTAAATTCAGTTCTTTTTCTCCCTCAGGCTTACGATGAACAAACTTCTGAAAATCTTTAATTAATTCTACTCCACGCCTTCCTTGCTCTTTGATTATTTTCAAAAGCTCAGAGAGATAAAACTGGTCTTCTTCAACCAGCTGGGCAAAGCCGATTATGCCAGTAAAAATATTATTTATTTCATGAGCAACTATCCTTGCAATAGATAAGGCAATTCTTTCCCGAAATTGCTCCACACTCTTGGTGTTTTGCACTTTCATCATTTTATTTTCGGAAAATGATAAAACAGGTTTAGAGAAATTCTGCTGGGTCTATGTCATAAAGGAGAGGGTCGGTGGGAGCGACAATGGATTTTTTTGCTTCCTTTTCTTCAGAAAGGTCTATTTCTATGGGCTCTGCCAGCCGTCTTCCCAGCTCGTCAATGATGATTTTTATGCGGGGAGAAAGAGGAGCGTGAGAGTGGGTTTCTACTACCACGGCAATTTCTCCGCTGTCCAGCCGAACCAGACTTCCTACAGGATAAATTCCTAGCATACGCACAAATTCCTGAAAGTAAACAGGGTCAATTACTTTTCCTGCCAGAGATTCCATAATTCTCATTGCTTCTCTTGGCGGAAAAGGCTTTTGATAAGGTCTGAGAGTGGTGATGGCATCGTAGCAATCCGCGATGGTGATGATTTTAGAATAGGGATGAACTTGCCTACCTTCCTCAAGCTGTGGATAGCCTTGACGGTTATAATTGATATGATGCTCGTAAACCAGTCGGGCGCAAAGCTCGCTTACTCCTTCCATTTTGCTGACAATCTCCGCACTTTTAATTGGATGCTCTTTTACCATCTGCCATTCTTCAGGAGTAAGTTTATAAGGCTTTAAGATAATGGATTTAGGAATCATTGTTTTACCAATATCGTGAAGCAGACCAGCCAGACCAATATCCTCAAGGTCTTGCTTAGGCACCTTAAGCGTCTCTGCCAGTGCAAGAGAAAGCACACTGACATTTACCGAATGATTGAAAAGGTAATTATCATAGCTTTTAAGAAGGGTTAAAGCCAAAAGAGCGGTTTTATCACGAAAGACCTGCTCACTTAAATCTTTCACCACTTTTTTGGCTTTTTCTGCACGGGGAATTTTGCCCAGACGAACCTCGCTCAACACCTCAGAGATGGTCTCAAGCGCACGATTATAAACCTCTCTGACATCTCGAACTTTTATGTGCAGGATATTCTTTCCTTGCAGATATTTGCTGGCGCTTTTTTCCCGCACCAATTGCGCATCTTCAATTAAAAACTCAGACCAGCCCTTTAGCTCCTCAGCATTTAATCCTTGATGGAATTCAACTGCATTAACTCCTCGCTCCTCAATTCGGCGCTGAAACTCTCTCACCGCTATATTGGGCTGATAAAACGGCACACCTTCAAAAACCAAAACCTCATCAACAATCGCAAGGCTGAGCTTGCTTTGGTTTTGTAGTATTCGGGCAAAATCCTTCTCAAGAGCCTCTGCCTGCTGACTTACCACTGGATGGCGAGAAGGGTATAAGCTTAAATTTCGGCTCAGAGCCATCATTCCTGTTAAAAGCTTTTCCAAAATCTCTTTTGGAATACCTGTTGGTTCGCTCACTTTTCAGCTCCTTGTTTTAATTGTTCAAGAAGCCTTTGAGAATATTCACCCAGCAGACCAGAATGCGATGAATATTTCTCCAGCCAAGGCTGAACCCGCTCAGGATTGATTTTAAAGAGAGCTTCTAAAGCTTTAATTTTCAATTCATCAGGTGCGGATTTTCTCAGCCAGCCAGATTTTTTCAGAATATCAATAAGAGCGGGAATGGATTCACGAGAGCGGATTTTAACAAGTGCATCTATGGCTTTTTTTCGCACCTCCAAATCGCTGGTTCGGCTTTTAAGAAGTTGAATTAATGCAGGAACAGCAGATTTTTCTTTTCGCTCACCCAGCGCCTGAATCAAAAGCAGTTTTGCCTCATCATCAAGAGTTTTATCTCTTAAAAGAGAGACAAGAAAAAAGCCTGCTTTTGCTGAGCGAATTTTTGCTAGCGCACGAATAGCTTCTTTTTTTAAACCGAGATTCTTTCCCTGAGCAAAGCTAATCAATGCTTGTGTGCTTTTTTCCGAGCGTATCTCGCCAAGAAGATATATGAGCTTGCGAGCAGAAGAGGCTGGCGCCTGAAAAAGCTTTTCTTCAATCAAGCTCCTTACTTTTTCTCCTTTTTGCTTGAGATAGTTTATAAGCTCCTTTTGGAAAAAAAGTGATTCAGGCGCAAGCAATCTCTCCACCATTGCTGGCAAAGATTGAGCTTCGGTTTGATTGAAAAATCTCACAAACGCTTCTGCTTCCTCAGGCTGACTGGAGAGAAATCTATCTAAAAGCCAAGAAAGAAAATCCTTTCTCGCACAATTCAAAATAATTGCCAAAGCCTTGCTTTTTGAATTAGGAAATTGCTCTCCTTTTTCCTCAAGAAAATAACTGATTTCTCCTGCCAGATACCATAGCTCAGGGAATTTTTTCTCTTCCGCAAGTCTTTGCGCTTCAGGAGCCATCTGTTCAAGGATTTTTAATGCCTGGCTGTCCTCACCAGCAAGGTCTAGAGCTTGAACAAGCTGGGAGAGTCTTATAAATTCTTGCTTTTCTTTCTCGCTTGCGAGCTGGTTAGCTTCTTCATCTAAAGCCCCTGCTTCTCCAATAAAGACTTTTTTGAAATCAACCTCATTTACCCAAATGGAGCTAATTCTTTTTTGTTTAAGATATTCCTCTATTTTTTTCCCTGAACGAAAATCCTCCGCTGGGATAAGAAGCATTTTTAAAAAGTCAATGAATTCCCGTTCGCTTATTTCCTCTCGGAAGGCAAATTTTTTTATCTGACGAATATGAAGCTCTTGACTGAATTGATTTAAAGCCTCAATATCAGCGCTGATTTTTTCTCCCTGAAAATAAAGCCCGTCTTTTTTAACAGAAAAGATTGTCTCCTTGTTAAAAGCAAGTTTTGATTTCACCTTTTGATATGCGGATTTTAAAATATTCCTGAGCTGAGGGTGGGCTGGTGGATACAGCTCCAGCGCCCGGAACGCTTTGGCAAGCTCAAGCGCTATTGCCTGAGCTTGTGATTGACTGGATGGATTCAATCCAAACTCCCTTTTTACTTATTCTAAATCGCCAAAAAAGACTGGTCAATAAAGTTTAACAGATTGTTTGATTAGTGGCTATAATCTCGGTCCCGGTCCTGGACCAGGTCCACGAAATCCTTGAAAAGGCGGAGTGTTCGGTTTGCGTTTGGGCGGGGGAATTAGGGCTTTTCTGCTGAGGGCAATCCTTCCGTTCTCATCAATGCCAATGCATTTGACCTCAATTTCATCTCCTTCTTTGACTATATCACGGATATTATGGATTCGGCGATGGTCAAGCTGGGAGATATGCACCAAGCCTGTTGTTCCCGGGAATATCTCAACAATAACACCATAATCAAGCACACGCTTGACAACGCCTTTGTAAACCTTGCCAATTTCCACATCTTGGGTGAGCTCTTGAATCATTTGGATAACTCGCTCATTAGCTTCTCCATTGGTAGAAGCTATGCGGATAGTGCCATCATTTTCAATATCTATGGTTGCGCCTGTCTGGTCAATGATTGAGCGAATGGTTTTACCACCAGGTCCGATGATGTTGCTGATTTTTTCAGGCGCAACCTGTATGGTGACAATGCGTGGCGCATAGGGAGACAGCTCAGGACGGGGCTCGGCAATGGTCGCCTTCATTATTTCCAAAATCTTTCTTCTTCCTTCCCGTGCCTGAATGAGCGCCTTTCCAAGAATCTCTTTGCTGAGCGAAGGAATTTTTATGTCCATCTGAACCGCAGTCACTCCGTCCCAAGTTCCTGCCACCTTAAAATCCATATCTCCGCAATGGTCTTCGTCACCCATTATGTCCGAGAGAATATAGTATTTATCTTCAGATTCCTTGACCAATCCCATAGCAATTCCCGCAACATGCTCTTTAATGGGCACGCCGGCATCCATCAGGCTTAAACTTCCACCGCAGACAGTTGCCATAGAGCTTGAGCCGTTGGATTCAAGGATGTCTGAGACTAGCCGAATAGTGTAAGGAAAATCAATATGGCTGGGAATTACACGAACCAGCGCCCGTTCTGCAAGTGCGCCGTGCCCGATTTCTCTTCTTCCCGGAGCCAGACGGTTAGATGTCTCGCCCACAGAAAAAGGCGGAAAGTTATAGTGAAGGTAAAAGCTTTTGTAAAATTCCTCGTCCACATGCTCAATTTTTCGCTCATCTTCTCTTGTGCCTAAAGTAGTAACAACCAATGCCTGGGTTTCTCCACGAGTGAAAAGAGCAGAGCCGTGCGGACGGGGCAGAACACCAACCTCACATTTAACTTGTCTAATCTCCTCTGGCTTTCTACCATCTATTCTTGTGCCAGTTTCAAAAAGATGCTTTCGCATCGTCTCCCGCTCTAATTTCTCTACGGACCGTTTAATCAAAATTTCTTTTCCCTCAAGTTGGGGATTTTCGCTGAGAACAGATTGGATAATTTGCTCCTTAAGCTCCCGAACCGCCTTTCTTCTCTCTATCTTAATGGGAATGGTTAGAGCTTTGAGCATCTCGGGCTGATAGCGCTGGAAAATCTGCTTTTCAATCTGAACATCAAGCTCATCTGCTTCAAAATCTATTTTGGGCTTGCCAGCTTCTTTGCGAAGCCTCTCCTGAAGCTCCAAAATCGGCTTTAAGTTCTCAAAAGCAAAATAAATTGCCTCTAAAACTTCTTCTTCAGGAAGCATCCTAGCTCCGCCCTCAACCATTAAAATACCATCCCAGTTGCCAGCAACGATAAGGTCAAGCTCGCTTCTATCCATTTCACTTTTTTTGGGATTAATTACCAGCTTGCCATCAATTTTTCCCACCTGAACCGCAGCCACAGGACCCTGAAAAGGAATAGATGATACCTCAAGCGCTGCACTCGCGCCATTAAGAGCAAGCATACCCAAATGAACCTCAGTATCAGAGCTGAGCACAGTTGCCATAATTTGCGTGTCAAAATTCCAGCCTTCTGGAAAAAGCGGGCGGATAGGGCGGTCAATTAATCTGCTGTTTAAAGTTTCTGATTCGGTTGGTCTTCCTTCCCGCTTGAAAAACCCTCCGGGAATTTTTCCAGATGCATAAAATTTCTCTTGATAGTTAACAGTAAGCGGTAAAAAATCCTGCTCTTCAACTTCTTTGGTTGTATCTGCGACAACAGTGACGAGAACGATATTGTCATCATATTTTACCAGCACAGCTCCATCAGCCTGACGGGCAAGGGCACCTGTCTCTAAGCTTAAATCTCTTCCTGCAAATTCAATTGATACTTTGGCATACATCTCTGCTACCTCTCTGAAAAATAAGGTGGGAGTAATATGGAAAATTGATAAATAAGGCTATTTCCGAAGCCCAAGTTCCTTCACCACCCTCTGATACCGGTCAAAATCTATTCGCTTGAGATATTCAAGTAACCTTTTGCGCTTTCCAACCATCTTCAAAAGCCCACGGCGTGAATGATGGTCTTTTGGGTGGGCTTTGAAATGTTTGGTTAAATGATTAATACGAGCAGTTAAAATGGCAATCTGAACCTCAGGACTGCCCGTGTCTTTTTCATGCTGTTGAAATCTTTTGATTATCTCTTGCTTTTGTTCAGGTTCCAGTGCCAATCTATACCCTCCTTAAGGACTTTATTTTTTTCATTTTTCAGAATCGGGGAGGCGGGATTTGAACCCGCGACCACTGACACCCCATGCCAGTGCGCTACCAGGCTGCGCCACTCCCCGACTTTGTTTTTTATAATATTGTCTGGAAAGAATTTGTCAACCTAGTTAAATTTGCAAAAGCTATTTTTCTGCCAGAGATTTTATTTGGTCAATGAGCTTTTTTATTTCTGGGTCTTTGCTGTATTTTTCATAAATAGGTTCCACTGCTCTTTGAAAAGCGCTTATATCATCAATTTCATTAACTTTAACACCTGCTTTTAAAAGCTTATTTTTTGCTCGCTCCTCATACTCCTTCCACAGCTTGCGCTGATAGTCAATGGAAGCTTTGACCGCTTCTTTGATTAACTTTCTATCAGCAGGGCTTAGCCTGTCCCAAGTTTTCTTGCTGAAAATAAGCACTTCTGGCGAAAAGCAGTGCCGGTCAAGACTGTAATATTTTGCCACTTCATAATGCCGAGTATAATAATAGCTCGGCCAGTTGTTCTCTGCACCATCAATTACACCTGTCTGAAGAGCAGTATAAACCTCTTCAAAAGCCATAGGCGTGGGGCTTGCTCCCAGCGCCTTTACCATATCAATCATAATCTGGCTTTTCTGCACTCTGATTTTCAATCCCTTTAAATCTTCTGGCTTGCGGATAGGGCGCTTGGTATTGTAAAAGCTTCTTGCCCCTGCATCGTAATAGCCCAAACCAATTAATCCATACTTTTCAAGGTCTTTAAGCAATTTTTCGCCAATCTCGCTGTCAATCACTTTATGAAGATGTTCTTCATTTTCAATTAAAAAAGGCATTGCCAAAACCTTCATTGTTTTAGAAATTTGAGCAATAGGATTGATGTTAACTCGGTCAAGGTCAATGGCGCCAAACTGGGTCTGTTCTATGGTTTCTTTTTCTGAGCCTAATTGCGCAGAATGATATACCTGCATCTTAATCCTTCCACCGCTTTTTTCCTCAAGATATTTGGCAATAAAATAAAGCCCTTTTGTGGTGGGATAGTCTGGTGGATGGTCATCAGCTGCTCTTAGCACTATCTGTTGAGCAAAACAGATGCTAGCAAAGAATATGCTCATAATTATTGCACTTATTATCTTCCTCATTTTTCACCTCCCTGATTCAGTTATGTATTTTTATTGCTTTCTTATTCGGAAATGTCTGAGCTCATACTTTACTACCTTTTTTATATGGTTGAGATGGAGAGAGTCTTCAGGACGAAGTTTTAAAAATAATTCTTTTATTTTTTCTCGGTCTGGGTTTGGTTGCGTCAGTTCATAGGCAATTGTCCGAAGTATTCTAAGATTCTTTTTTACAAACTGGTCTATTTCTGCTCGCTCTTCAGCGCTGATGCGCTCAAATTCAACAGCAAATCCGGGCGGATAAGGAAATCCTGTGCGGTTTTTCATTTTGCGAGGATTAATCCAAACCACTCTTCCCAGCGCAGATATGGTTTTATCATTAATCTGGAATTGAACTTCTATAATTTTATCTTTCTGAATTTTTTCTGGCTTACAGGCAAGAAAAGCTCCCCCTGCGCTAATGGTGATTATACGAGCAGGCTTCCAAGAGCCCTGAACAGAATAATAAGCAGGAAGGTCGCAACCAGAGCGCTGAAACCTTCGTTCTTTTGTCCAGCCTGAAGGTGTACTTTTAAATTTATCTCTCACTTTGTGGTTTATATTTTACTATCATTGATTTAGAAAACCAAATTTACTTTAATCACTTTAAGCATTTGACACATATAGGGTAGGGGTTTATTTA
This sequence comes from uncultured bacterium, assembly GCA_964592965.1. Classification (GTDB taxonomy): domain Bacteria; phylum RBG-13-61-14; class RBG-13-61-14; order RBG-13-61-14; family DRUE01; genus CAZKMM01. The sequence goes on along the minus strand of CAZQJX010000085.1, from coordinate 1,387 downwards.
TTTAATCGGGCAATGGGCGAAGTTCGTAAAAACCGGATTGATTTTTTAAGAGAGATTTTTTTGAAGAATGTAGGAAGATGGCTGATTCTCGGACTGGTAGTGGGAGTGGTTAGTGGGCTGGGGGCAGTTGCATTCTTTTACCTGCTTGAGCTTTCCAAGCATTTTACCTTTCATATTTTGGCTGGATATCCTATGCCTTCTCCAGCAGGAGAAGAGATTTTTTCCTTTCAAAAAGCGGTGCATTTTCGTCGCTGGGTGTTTTTTCTTTTACCAGTGATTGGTGGTTTGGCTTCAGGAGTGCTGGTCAGATGGCTTGCGCCTGAAGCTGGAGGTGAGGGAACAGATGCTGCTATAGATGCTTTTCATAACAAGCGAGGAATGGTTCGTTCCCGAGTGCCTTTTGTTAAGGCGCTCACTTCTATAATTGTCCTTGCCACTGGCGGAAGCGTGGGAAGAGAGGGTCCAATAGCTCAGATAGGTGGTGGGTTCGGGTCTATAGTTGCCAATTTTTTTCGGCTGAGCGACCGAGAGCGGAGGATTTTACTTCTTGCAGGAATTGGCGGTGGGTTGAGCGCAATTTTCCGTGCTCCATTAGGCGGAGCATTAATTGCCATAGAAATTCTTTATAAAGAAGACTTGGAAACTGATGCCTTAATTCCCACAGTTGTAAGCTCAATTATTTCTTATATTATTTTCACCAGCATTTTTGGCTATCAGCCGATTTTAAGTTTTTCACAATATAGTTTTCATGACCCGAGAGAGCTAATTTTTTATGCAGGACTGGCGCTAGTAAGTGTTCCTTTAGGAATCCTTTATATTAAATGCTACTACCTTGTGCGAGATAAAATTTTCAAACCTTTAAATCTTCCAACCTATATAAAACCTATGCTGGGTGGAGTTTTGGTAGGATTAATTGGTTTAGCATTTCCGCAGGTTTATAGCGGTGGCTGGGGCTGGATCCAACAGGCGATGAGTGGAAACCTTGCTATTTGGCTTATGGCAAGCCTTATTTTCGCTAAAATTATTGCCACCAGCATATCACTAGGCTCTGGCGCATCAGGTGGTATATTTGGTCCCACCATTTACATTGGGGCGATGATTGGCGGGGTGGTGGGATTTTTGGGCAATAAATATTTTCCTGATATTGTCCAGCAACCAGATGCTTTTGTAGTTGTTGGTATGGGCGCTTTTTTAGCAGGCGTGGCAAATGCTCCAATAGGTGCATTGCTTATGTGCTCGGAGATGACCAAAGGATACGGTTTAATCGCTCCTTTAATGCTGGTTTCTACCATTGCAATTCTTTTTACAAGGCGCTATGGGATTTTTGAGTATCAGGTTCAGAATCGTTTTCATTCACCTGCTCATATTGGAGATTTTACCATTAATG
>CAZQJX010000084.1:0-11100 GCA_964592965.1 uncultured bacterium | reverse complement strand
GATAGGTGCCATAATGCTCAATTGGGTTTTGGGTGGCAATGACTAAGAAAGGCTCTGGCAAACGATAGGTCTTCCCTTCAATGGTCACCTGCCTTTCCTGCATTGCCTCTAAAAGTGCGCTCTGGGTGCGAGGAGAGGCACGATTGATTTCATCAGCAAGAACAATGCTGTTAAAGATAGGTCCGGGCAAAAACTCAAACTCTTCTTTGCTCTGCTTAAAAACCGCTACTCCTAAAATATCGCTGGGAAGAAGGTCAGAGGTGAACTGAATGCGCTGAAAGCTTAAGTTAATTAACTTGGCAATACCTTGCGCCAATGTGGTTTTGCCAATCCCAGGAATGTCCTCAATAAGGATATGCCCCTTTGCCAAAAGAGCCACCAGAGCAAGCCTTACCACCTCTGGCTTGCCCAGCAAAATTCGGTTAAGCTTTTCCTCAACCAGCGCCAGTTTTTCTTTCATCTTTTCTCTCGCCAATTTCTTCATCCATCAGTTTGAGCACCTGAGCACTGGTCATATATTCGCCTTTTTCAATCAGCTTTCTCCGCCATCTTCTTTCTTTTCGCACCTCGCCCAAAGTTCTGCGCCAGCGATTATGCACCCAGAACCACTGCTCCGGATACTCACGAATGGCACATTCAACTTCTTTGACAATTCGCTGAGTTACCTCCCGCACATCTTTTTCCTTATCTCCGCTATAGGTAAATTCTATTGGCTTGCGGAAAATGGCGTGAAAATATCCCGGCTTTTTGCGAATAATCCAAAAAGGAAACATAGGAATGCGATGCTTCCAGGCAAGATAACCTGGAACAACATGGCTCCAAGCAGGCAGACCAAAAAAGTCCACTTGAATGCCCTGCTTTCGTCTGGATTCTTGGTCCATATAAAACCCGACCAGCTTTCCATCAAGAATCATCTTTTCTATGAGCTTGCCAGTTCCACGAGTGTTAATCATTATGCCATTGTATTTAGCCACCAGATTCCGCAGAAATCTATCAATGTAGGGATTTCGCTGGGGACGAATCACCACCCCGCCCTGCACTCCGAACCTCTGCGGAACCATAGCTATCATCATCCAGCCACCCAAATGACCGCCAAACACAAAAAATCCCTGCTTTTTGCGAATGCACTCATCTATCATCTCATCACCTTCAAAAGTAAAATGCTTTCTCCAGTTGGTGCAGATGCGGTCAAAAAACATAAACTCTCCCACCGCATAAGAAGCATTGATAAATGCCATTTTGCATATACGCTTTCTCTCCTCCAAACTTTTTTCCCTGCCAAAGGCTATCTCTAAATTGCGCATAGCTATCTTTCTTCTTCCACGAAAAAGATAATAAGCAATAATCCCTACCCCACGATAAAACCTGAAGGTCGGCTCCATTGGAAGAATTTTTCCAAGAGCAAAAAATCCCCGAGCAAAAAGATATACCAGATAGTTGAGTGCCTTGATAATCATCTTTTGCTCTCCCTTTTAATTAAATTTAAGATTATGCTTAAAAGTTTGCTTTCTTCTCCAAAAAACTCAGGCTCAACTCTTAAAGCCACAAGGCTAAGCTCTGGGTTGAAATCTTCTATCCGAACAATGTCCTTCTCAGTAGTAAGAAGAAGTTGGGCATTTTTTGATTTTGCTTCTCTGAGCATATCTTTCAGCTCCTTATTAGTAAAAAAATGATGGTCTTGAAAAGCTTTTTTTCCTACCAGTTTTATTTTACAGCTTTCTGCCAGCCAGAAGAAATCTTCTGGGTCGCAAATCCCGCTAAAAGCATAAGCTGATTTTGAGCAAAGCTCTTCATAATCTTTTGGAACAAGGCGCATTTGGAAAAATTGAGCAGAAGGATTTAATTTTTTTACCTCTTCTGCCCAGCTGGGAAAAGCTCCATCTGAGCGGGTGAAGATAATAATTTGGGCACGAGAGACCTGCGAGATGGGCTCACGAAGCCTTCCTCTGGGAAAAATCTTTTCTTTAAAAATGGAACGGCGGGCATCAATAAGGAGAATATTTACATCTCTTTTCAGGCGAATATGTTGATACCCATCATCAAGGATAAGAAGCTGGGCGCCCAGCTCCGAAGCTCTTTTTCCAGCCTCTACTCGGTCTTTGCCAACAATCACCGGCACATTTTTTAACTTTTTAAAAATCAACATCGCTTCATCACCAACCTCTCTGACGGAGATATCAAGCTGAGGATTATTCAGAATAAAAATTTCCTTTTCCTTACGAGCGCCAAACCCTCTGATGCTCACCGCTGGCTTAAATCCGCTCTCAGCCAGCTTTTTGGCAAGCCAGATAACAATCGGGGTTTTTCCGCTTCCGCCGAGAGTGAGATTTCCCACAGAAATAACAGGTATATCTATTTTGTGTGAGTGAAACCAGCCACGACGATAAAAATCAAGGCGCATCTTCACTCCCATCCGGTATATCCCAGCAAAAAGCCACAGAGGAGCACGGACAATTTCTCCTAAAAAGCCAGGGGAGGGGTCAAAAAGTTTTTGTTCCCAAGAGGGCATTAGTCTTTTTTAGAAGCAGGATTCTGTGCCTGAAATTGAGCACTTTCCTTGCTTTCTTCCTCAATTAAAAACTGCATATTATAAAGCTTGCGATATAAACCAGAGCAGGAGATGAGCTCCTCGTGCGTTCCCTGCTCAACAATCTCCCCGTCGCTGATGACAATAATCTTATCTGCGTTTCTGATGGTGCTGAGCCGATGAGCTATGGCAATGGTGGTGCGGTTTTTCATCAGATTGTCCAGAGCTTTTTGCACCTCTCGCTCTGACTCGGTATCAAGCGAGCTGGTTGCTTCATCAAGCAGAAGTATGGGCGGGTTTTTGATAAGCGCACGGGCAATGGCAATGCGCTGTCGCTCACCGCCAGAAAGCCTTACTCCCCGCTCGCCAATAACTGTGTCATAGCCATTAGGAAGTTTCATAATGAAATCGTGGGCATTAGCAGCTTTGGCAGCTTCAATTACTTCCTCGCGGGTTTTTTCAGGAGAGCCGTATTTGATGTTGTTCTCCACCGTGTCGTTAAAAAGGAAGGTCTCCTGAGTGACAATGCCAATGTGCTTGCGCAGGCTTTTGATTTTTATCTTGCGGATGTCTATCCCATCAATGGTGATTCTTCCTTTGCTCACCTCATAGAATCTAGGGAGCAGGTTCACCACTGTTGTTTTTCCCGCACCGCTGGGACCTACCAGTGCGACCAGCTCGCCCTTTTTTGCAGTCATATTAAAACCTTTCAGCACCCATTCGTCCTCATATCTAAAGTAAACATTTTCATAGCGGATTTCATTTTCAAAGCCATCCAGCTCAATGGCGTTCGGGTCTTCTTTGACAGTGGCTTCTTTTTCTAAAGTCTCAATAACCCGCTCAATGGCTCCGTATGCGGTTTGAATCTTTCCTTGAATCTTGGCGAGGTCTCTAAGTGGAACAATCATCAATCCGAGCGAGGTGAAGAAAGCCATAAAATTATCCTGAGAGATTTTTCCAGCAATAGCCCACTTGCAGGCAAGTCCGAAAACAAAAGCAACGCCCAAAATGGCAATGAGGTTGGTCACAGGACCCTGAAGAGCTTTTGCCCTCGCATATTTGAACTGTATTTTGAGCATTTTTTTCATTTTATCCCAGTAGCGCTTTACCTCTTCTTCTTCCTGAGCAAAAGCCTTAACCACCATTGCTCCTGAATAGGTCTCTTTCATATGAACATTGATTTTTGCTGCCTGTGCCAAGCCTCTTTTGGTGTATTTTTTCATTCGGGCACCAATCTGCACCACAGGATAGGCGGTAAGAGGAAAAACCAGAAAAGTAATTCCTGCTAGTGCCGGCTGCATTGATACGCACACACCAGCAAGGGCAATGAACTTAACTAGGTGCTTTCCGAGGTCTATGATAAGAGGAACAGTGCTTTGCATATTGGAGACATCTCTTACGGTTCTGGACATCATCTCGCCTGTGTCCATACGGTCAAAGTGGTCTAGGCTCAGATGCATAAAATGGTCATAAACCGCAACCTGAAGGTCTTGAATAACTCTTAAACTCAGCTTCTCACGATTATACTCATACAAAAAAGTGGTGCTTTCCCGCAGAAGAAAAAGTAAAATCAATCCCAAAGGAGCAACACTTGCCAGCCAGTAAATCTTTTCCTGAAAAATGTATTTGAAAAAGAATTTCACACTCACTGCCAAGCTGGGCTCAAAAGCATTGGAGAGAACTGAAAGAAAAGCTACCAGAACAAGATACTTGGTATAAGGCTTAAAATAAGGAAGAACATAGCCCAAAGCTACTTGTGCACGCTTCCAGCCAGAAAGCTGGTCAAACTTTAATTTTTTCTGAGCGCTCATTCTCCTTTAGAAAAAAATTTCTTCAAACTTCTGGCAATTTCCTGATTAACCCTTATTGCTGCTTCCAGCGCCCTTCTTCCGTCCTCTGCTGTTACAGGTGGCGAAGTGCGCTCCCTCACTGACTGAAGGAAAGCCCGAAGCTCCGTGCGAAGCGCATCCTCTCTATCCAGCTCTATCTCCCTGATTTTTATTCTGCTCATTGGGTCTCGCTCGTCTCCCTCTCCAAGAGTAAAGATTGCCATTTTCTGATTCTGATAGTCAAGGGAGATATAATTCTCTGGCTGAAAAATCCTTATCTTGCGCATACCCGCTCCCAGACTGACCCTGCTGGCAGTGAGATTAGCAACAGTTCCATTGGCAAATTCCAGCCGAGCATTGGCGATATCAACTTTTTTGCTTAAAACCGCAATGCCCATTGCGCTCACTCTTTCCAGCTCCGCGCGCACAAGACTTAAAATAATATCTAGGTCGTGAATCATCAAATCCCTAACCACATCTATATCCTTTGCTCTCTCCTGAAAAGGTCCCAGCCTGTGCGCCTCAATAAAAGCAGGACGGGTAAGAGCATCAGCAAGGGCACGAACCGCTGGATTGAACCGCTCAAGATGCCCGACCATAAAAATCCGCTTCTTTTCTTTGGCAAGGGCAATAAGCTCATCTGCTTCTTCCAAAGTCATTGTGATGGGCTTTTCCAAAAGAATATCCTTTTCCATTAAAAGAGCAGTTTTGGCTACCTGATAATGGGCAGGAGTGGGAACAACAATGCTTACCGCATTTACTTTTTCAAGGAGCTTTTCGTTTTCATAAAAAGCTTCACAGCCCAGCTCCAAAGCTACCCTGTCTGCCCGTTCAGGGATAATATCTGACACGCCGACCAGCTCTGCTCCCTCAATCTCCAGCCAGCGCAAAGCGTGGAATCTTCCCAAATACCCCACGCCAATCACGCCCACGCGAATTTTCTCACCAACTGCCATCCTCAACTCCCACGAGCGCGATTTTATGCTCGTTGGCAAGGCGAAGCATTTCGTTTTTTTCCACAATAAGGCATCGGCCTGCTTCTACCGCAAGCACAGAGGCGCGAGCGCGAATCATTGACTGAATGGTGCTTTTTCCTACAACCGGCACATCAAATTTAAAGCTTTGATTCGGCTTGAACACCTTAACAATCACCGCTCCTGAGCTGAACTCTCCAGCGCGAAGAATGGCAAGGTCTGTGCCCTCTATTGCTTCTACTGCCAAAACCGCTTGATTGAGCACGCAGACAGTTTGACCAATATCCAGCCTTCCGATTTCTTTGGCAATTTTAAATCCAAAGCTTATGTCTTTTTTCTGCTCCTCGCTCGGGCTGTGCTCACCGAGAACTCCTTTGGGAGCAAGCCAGTCCTTGATAAGCTCAATGGTGGGAAGGATTTTTATTCCCCTCTCTTCAAGCTCACAGACAATGGCGTTCATTATAGTATCATCTTTTCTGTCTGGGAGCTGGCGCAGGATTTTTAAAGAGAGCTCATCAAGCTCCATCTCTGGCTCAAACATCCAGCGCTTTTCTATTTTTCCTGCCATAATTGCCTGAGAGATGCCTTCCTCTTGAAGAATATCAACCAGCTCACCAAAGCAGGCAAACCTAAAGGTGCGAATTTTATAAGCATAGTTTTCTATGCCAGGCTCCAGCTTTCCCTCAGGACCAATCACCACCAGGTTCCAGTTCTTTTCAGTTAAGGTTTTGGCAAGATAAAGAGGAAATCTGCCTGCTCCTGCTAAAAGACCAAGCAGATTGCTTTGGCGGATTATCACCTTCTGATTACCCCTCTTTTACTGGTGCGATAAAACTGAATGACCTCTCTTACCTCCTCAATATCTCCCAGCTCCTTTTCTGCCTCCTCCAGCGCCTGCTCTAAAAGAAGGGTAGAGCCACAAATTATCCGATAAGCTTTTCTCAGAGCACGAACTCGCTCATCGTCCATACCCATTCTTTGCAGTCCTATCCGATTTAATCCGATAAATTTCGCCCGCTCGCCACCAACCACGCTGTAAGGCGGTGCATCTAGGCTCACGCCAGAAAGAGCTGCCACCATTACGCCTTTTCCTATTCGGCAGTGCTGATGCACACCGCTCAGCCCACCAAAAACCGCATAGTCATCCACCTGGCAGTGCCCTGCAAGCTGAACATAATTTGCCATTGTTATATGATTTCCGAGCTGGCAGTCGTGGGCAATGTGCGAGCCAATCATAATAAAATTATAACTGCCGATGCGGGTGATTCCTGCTCCCTGAGTAGTTCCCCTGTGAATAGTGACAAACTCACGAATCTGGTTGGCATCTCCTATTTCAAGTCCGGTCTCTTCTCCTTTATAATCACGATGCTGGGGTGCTCCGCCAATGTGGACATAGGCGCCTATTTGGTTGTTTTCGCCTATCTTGCAGGGTCCTTGAATAAAGCTATGCGGACCAATAATCGTGCCCTTGCCAATCTTTACCTTGCCTTCAATAATCACAAAAGGAGCTATTTTTACTCCTTGTTCAATCTCCGCTTTTGGGTCAATAATGGCGCTTGGGTGAATCTCGCTCATTTTTTCAGGTTATATGCTTTGATTATTTTGTCAGTTATATCCAGCCGATTATCAAGGTATAGGACCATACCTGATAGGTCAAAAATCACTGCGTATCCTTGTTTTTTGCCAATCTCTGAAATTACCTGATTGAGCTCGTCTAAAATTGGCTTGATTTGCTCATTCTGCCTTTTCTGGTAATAAAGCTGAAGGCTCTGCGCCTCCTGAGCCAGCTTTTGCTTTTTAAGCTGAATCTCGGTTAGCTTGGACTGACGGGTGGGCTCATCCCAGGCGCTCTGCTTCTCCTGATACTCCTTTTCCAGCTTGTCAATTTCTTCTTTTTCTCTGTCCAAGCGCTCCTGCGCCTGATTCACTTCCTGTTGGAGCTTACCTATCACTTCTTTTCCCCGCTCGCTCTCCTGTAGTGCCCGCTGAAGATTAACAAAACCTATCTTGAGATTGCCCAGCTGAATGGTTTGAATATTTGACTTTTTCTCCTCGCTTTTGAGCTGAGCCAGACCAAAAGCAAGGAGCGCAACCACTAAGATGATGGCTGAAATCTTCTTCATCTCTTCCTCCTTTTTTTCTGCTTTTAAAAACTGGTTCCTATGCCAAAGTTAAACACCTGCGCTTCTTCTCCTTCTCTTCGGTCAATGGGGAATCCAAATTCAAAGCGAAGCGGTCCCATTGGACTCAGCCAGCGCAGACCCACTCCCCAGTCTTTTCGCAATCTTCCCAAATCTATCTCCTCATTATCATTAAAAGTATTACCTGCATCATAGAAAATTGCCAGCTTAAACCCGCTTTGACCGAGCGGGATAATATATTCCGCGCTGAAAAGAACCATTTTGTTCCCGCCGATTCTTGTCTCGGTGCCATCATCTTCTATGAAAACTGGGCTGATGGTTCCCGGCTCATACCCACGAAGGCTCTGGCTTCCGCCTAGAAAAAAACGCTCAGTGATAAGGAGCTTTTCTGAATCAGGATGCCAAAGATAACCAGCCCTTGCCCGAAAAGCTAAGTAATGACCAATTTTACTCGGTGGAATGGGCTGAAAATATTTTACCTCTGCCATCGCTTTGGTAAAGACATTTTCTCCACCAAGAAACTTATCCGCCCGCTCCACGCTTGTCCAGATATAACTGCCTTTGGTCGGGTCAAAGAAGTTATTAAGGGCATTTCTTCTGTAGGTCAAAATAACGCTGGCGGTGGGAGCGTCGGTCGGCTGTCTTCGGTAAATCTGGGAGCTTTCTGCAAAGCTGGAAAGGTTGGACAAATCCCAGCTATAGCTCAGATATATCCGGGAATATTCGCTGTGGGGAATTTTTCTCCCCAAAGTAATGCGTGCGCCTTTCCTTTCCTGATTAAAATAGTAATACATTTGCTCATAAGAATAGGCATTAAAACCTAAATGCCATGGGGTATTTAAGAAATATGGGTCTTCAAAATTAAAATAATAATTCTGGGTGTAGGAACTTACCTGAAGAGAGACATTAAAATCATATCCTCTTCCCAGAAAATTCTTCTGCTGATATTGAAGATTAAAAAACATCTTCTCCAGCGAGCTATATCCTGCTCCAGCTAAAAGGGCACCGCTTTTTGCCTCTTTAACTGCGACCTCAAGGTTCATTCGGTCAGGCGCAGAGCCGGGCTTATCAAATACCTGCACATCTTCAAAATATCCGGTGCGAAGAAGCCTATTCCTGCTCCTGCGAACCTGCGCATCAGAATAAAGATACCCTTCTCTTACTGCCAGCTCACGCCTTATCACCGTGTCCAGCGTGCGCTGATTGCCCTTTATCTCTATCCTCTCCAGATAAATCTTTGGTCCTTTGTGAATGGTGTAGGTGATGTAAACCAGCTTGAGAGTATCATCTAAGCGAAGCTCTCTTTCTATATCTGCAAGGTGATAACCGAGATTGGAATAAAAATCAGCCAGATACTGCATATCTCTTCTCAGCTTGCTCTCCCGATATATCTCTCCTTCTTTTAATGACAAATGCTTTTTAAGCTCCTCTTCTGGTGCCACCAAATCCCCGGTAATGCGGACCTGCGCTACCCGATACTGCTCTCCTTCCTTTAAAAACACGCTTATATAAACCCTGTCCAGCTCCGGGTCAAGATAGGCAAGGGGCGGGTTTATCTTCGCTTGCAAAAATCCATTGTCAAGGTAGTAACTATAAAGCCTGTATAAATCCTCTTCCAAAAGCTCCTCTTGAAATTTGCGGGGGAAAAATAAATACCATTCCTGCTTGGTCAGCATCACCCGACGCAGGGCGCGGTCAGATATTTTTTCATTACCATAAAAATCCACCCGCCGGACAGTTGGCTTGGGATACTCATCAATTTCAAACACCACATCCACCACGCCTTTTTTTATTTCTTCCACTTTGGGCTGAACGCGGGTGAGAAACATTCCCCGCTTTTCATATTCGCTTAAAATTTTCTCTTTGGATTCTATGAGTTTGTCTGGGTCAAAAACGCTGTGCTCCCTTATGGTGACCACTGCTTTCAGGTCGTCATCATTTAGCTTTTTGTTCCCCTCAAATTTAACAGAGCGAACAGTCCATTTCTCTGAAATAATGTATGTGACCATCACCCATCCCGGCTCACCCGGTGCAGGGCTTTTATCTACCTTAATATCATCAATAAGACCGGTGGCATAAATTCTCTTAATATCTTCAGAGACTACATCTAAGGAAAACTCATCACCGGGCTTGAGCTTAATCCAGCTAAGCACGCTTTCTTTATCAAGTGAGCGAAGCCCATCTACACGCACCTCTTTAACCCGCTCTACTCCAAAAACCTTTAAGCTAAATATAATCAAAAAGCCGAACCAAGCGCCGGCTTTAAATAAACCAATCTGACGCATATTCTTGCATAGATTAACAGAACTTATCCCAGTCAGCAAATTGGCTCACTAGCTGAGCCGAAGATTAAGCCACTTACTCCGAAACCAGTTAATTCCCTTCCAAAAATAAGAGACAATTAAATAATAAGGGAAGGGAAGAAGAGCCTGGGGGTCTAAATAGGGGCTTTTTAATTTGAAGAAAAATGCTCCCGGGATAACAAAAAACGGCACTAAAACCGGACAGCCAGGAACACGAAAAGTTTTACCCTTTGCCTTTCCCAAAATCTTTGAGCAGGAGCCTACCAGGATGATTGGATAGCCCATACCATCAACATCACCCTGATACTCGCCAATTACCACTGCCACCGGTCTTGCCCGCTTGAGCGCGCCCGGGTCATAGGCTTCAAAAATGGCAAGCGCGGTTTTAATCATATTCACACAGCCAGTGTTGCAGATTTCATCTCCGCCCGGATAGGGACCGAAATAAAAGCGAATGGGAGTGTCCAGCTCGCGCGGGTCAGAAAAGGTGCGGTCAAGCTTGCCCACTCGCCTGCGCGCCTGTTCAAGGCTGATATCGCCTTTGATTTCTATTTTATCATCGCTGACAGGCTCCCAACCTCGCTCTCGGGCATAGCGAAGATGGAGAATTTCATTCGGGTCATAGCCCAAAATTCTCGCACCAACAGAATCAATCGCCACCCCGCTGGTTCCGAGCATAACCAAATTGATATACTTTGGCTTGGAAACAAGCTCGTTCTGCTCGCCAATCTGAATGGCATCAACCACCACCAGGTCAGGATGACCCACCTCATAAAGGTCAGCAATTTTTTCTTCCAGCCGAAAATCGTGCCCAAAAAGCCTTGCTCTGGAATCCAGTATCCCGAGATTGAGCTTGAGCGCACAGGTAAGCTTGGAAGAAACATGGTTTTTAAGCTTGGGCGCCCAGATTTTGTAATCCGCTTCATAAAGGCTTTTTGCCACAGGGAGCCTGCGGTGCACAACCCCTTTTTTCAGCTCCACCCAGATTTTAGGCTCTTCTTCAATGTAGGCAAAGCGCACCTTGGGGATTTTTTTCAGCTTGAAATAACCTGCTTCACTAAAAGCATAACGGGTGGGAACCGTAACCGCACAGTGTTCGCCAAGAGTAATCTGCTCAACCTCGCTCCGCTCAGAAAGCTCTTCCAAAAGGGCACGAAGAAAGGTGGGATTGGTGTAGCCAGTGGTTCCGTATCTGCGATGAGCAAAAATGACATTGGGCTTGACAAACACCCTTCCCGCAGGCTTTGCGCCGAGTTCTTCTATCCCCTGATGAATTACCTCACGGATACGCTCATAATTATACCCCTCAACCTCCCTTAAAATCAC
>CAZQJX010000083.1:0-11110 GCA_964592965.1 uncultured bacterium | reverse complement strand
CTGGAAAATGCCTTGCTGTCCAGATGATAAATTTTGCCATTGTCTTTGGGTCTGCATAATTTACCTCATTGTTCGCCGGGATTACCTCTCCGCCATCATCAATGACCTTTTTTAAATGAATGGCAAGAATTTTGCTGTCGCCTTTTTTAGTCCCATCATAAAGAAGGATTACAGGGATTTTTGCCTTGGTTATTGAGCCAAGCCCTGCTAAAAGATTATCAGTAAGACCCCAAAGGTCAGTGGGAAAGGAGCCAAATTGGATGTTGTCTATGCTCATATAGATAATTGCTGTCCAAGGAGATACCTCAACTGGTGGTGGTTTGATTATATCTTTAAATTTACAGCTAAAGATAAGACCTATCAGGGCTACTAAAAATATTTTTCTTTTCATTTTAACCTCTTATAAACCAATTATATCTGCTTCTGCTGGCTTGCTGTCAACTAATAGATAATGGCGGATAATTTTTGAGGCTTTGCTCAGCTCTCTAAGATGCCTATAGCGCCAATCGCTGATTATATATGCAGTTTTATATCTTACCAGAACCCTTTTAACCCACCTTAAACTTCCAGCCAATCCCAGCGATGTGCTTCGGGGATTTTTTGAATAGTTCCTTTTTGTCCCTATGCCAAATCAAGGGATGAACCGAGCTCTTGGCAAGTATGAAATAATGAACAGGCAAGCCCAAACAAACCCAAGCAAAACTCAACTAAAAGGCATTTACAACCAAAAATTATGCCTGAAATAAAAAAGATGCCTATATGCATAAACTTCCTCATCACTCTGATGAAGCTAATTTTAAACCACTGATAAGTTTGCTATTAAATTTAAAGTTAAAACCTAAAAATCCAAATGAAAAAAATTTGCTAGAATTTTTAGCAGGGCTGAAAAGAAATTTATAGAGCTGGGCTTTTTGACCCCTTATATCAACTTCTTTTAACCAAAGCAAAATCCACAATTTTTCCATAGGATTATAACAGGAAATCAACTTATTTGTTTTGCAAAGAGTTTTTCAATCCGCCTTTTTGCACCAGCTCCTCAATCTTGGTTTTGTCAAATCTCCAGCGATTTCCGATTTTTATTCCGGGAATTTTCCCCTGATGCGCATATTTATAAACCGTAATCTTGTTTAACTTTAAGTATCTAGCAACTTCTTCTGCGGTCATTATTTCACCCATCTTTCACCTCCTTGCACTTCTAATTTAGGGCAAACTTTATGCCAACTAATTTAAGTGAATCTTTTAAACTTTTTGTCAATTTCTTCTGCTTTTGATTAATCGGAAGGATTTTAGCTCACTTTAACACTTTTTTAGGTTCAATTTTTTGACCACCAGTCCAAAATACAAACCACAACTACAAAAAATGACTATGCTAAAAATTGTAGCAAAGGCAAAATATATGCCAATGCCAAAGGAAAGCGGTTGATAAACAATCTCAATGCGGTGCCTGCCTGCGGGAAGGAAAATCCCGTCAAAAAGAAAAAACACTCGCTCCAGCTTTACTTCTTTTCCATCTAAATAAGCTCTCCAGCCAGGATAATTAAGCTCGCTGATAATCAGCCAATACGGTCTGGTGGTTTGCGTGATAATCTCATAGCTCTGGCTGGTTGAGCGAATTATTTTAACCCCTCTCTCCCAGATGTCTATTTCTGCTTTTCTTTTAAGCTCTTCTCTAAAGTCTTCAAACCGAAGCCAAGAGAGCCATTCAGTAATATCCTTAAGCTCTGCACCTCCTTTAAATACCTCGTCCTTATCCACTAAAAACACTCTTGGAAAAGCAAATGGATTTTCATAAAACCAGAATTTATCCGCACCTAAAAATTTAAATCGCAATCTGGGTTTTATCTCATTAAAATTCATCCAACCTGCCCAATCAAAGTCTTTGGTTTTTTGAGGAAGAGTGACCAGAGAAAGCACAGGAGAAGAAGTAGGAAGGCGCTCAAGATATAATTCCACCTGCCCGAGGCTCTGCTCATTGGTGTGAGCCTTTGGAAAAATATGCCTTGCGTAAAGAAGATTCTCTCCCTGAAAAATCAAAAACCAGCATCCATCTCGCTCTTTTTCCCAGACCTTTGGATTAATCTGTGGTGAAAATTTTGCATATTTGGGTGGTATAAAAATAAAACCAGCCAGCCTTTGTTCGCAAATTTCTGGACTGGTGCTACAGATATTAAACTCCAGCCTGCTCGGCGGATGCTGAAAAAGGGTTTTTATCTGTGCATTCTGGTTTTGGGCTGGGAAATAATCCATTCCAATATGGTTAGCTTCAGGTGCGGTTATTTTGGCTTTTTCCAGAATTCGCTCAATCAGCCGATTATAGGGAAGCGGGGAGCGAGTAATTATGTATTTTACTCCTATAAGGTCAAGAAGCGGATGCTCTATTCGCTCAGGCATAACCTCAAGATAGCCAACCTTATGATACCAGTATTTAAACCCCTCTTCTCTTGTATGTTTGTTTATAAAGTTTACCAGCTTCACCAGCCGATGATGATTAATTCCGTCCATAACCCGAAGGTCTGGGCTATCAAGGAGCTGGCTGAGATTGGGCGGAAATATCTCTTTTGTAAAGTAAAATCGGTAAAGCTCCTTTTTTTCTTTTAAACGCTGAAAAACTTTGCTCTGCCTAAGTGCAGTTAAATGATAGCCTGTATATACAGGCTCCTGCCAGCCTGAAAAATTCAATCCAGAAAGCAAAACCAGCCCGCTGGCAACTATCCAGCCAATTTTATCCGCCCACTTCTCTTGGCAAAAGAAAAAAAGCCAAAAAAAGAAAATCCCCATAAGAAAAAGCTCGCTTGCAAGCTCAATATTTTTGGCTTTTTCCAAATCCAGCCAAGGAAAGAAAATTAGAATAATCAATATGCTTGCTAAAAGAGCAATCAAAATATTCTTTTTTTGAACCTTGGCAAAAAAAATTCTTTCCAGCAGAACTGCTCCCAAAAGGTTAAAACAAAGGATTATGCCCGGAAAAGGGTGTTTGAAATTTCCTGAAAGATTAAAAGGAAAAATCAAGCCCAAAAATTGAAATCCGGGCAAGCCAAAACTTAAGCCAATGAAAATCAGTATCCAGAGCAAGCAGAAAATTGCCCAGCTTTTAAGCCTTTTTGCCTCAATAAATCCAAGGATAATCAGAGGAAGAAAAATTAATCCCAATGAAGGAGCAAGCCAGGGCAGAGCTGTTTTTGAATATTCTGGAAAGATATGCTCAGCTCCCACGCTGAATTCAGGAAGGTGAAAAAATGCTTTTCCAGGCTCGCTTTTTCCAAAAAACCAAGGGGAAAAAAGCGCCAGAAATTCCCGTATGGAGTAATGATATAATCCCGCTCCGGGAATATGAAAATGCCATCCCCTTGACCAGAACTCAATAAAAGGCAGAAGAAAAGCCAATGAGAGAAATATACCCAAGGCATTTGCCAGCCCAAAACCCAAAACAGCTCCTGCCTTTTTCTTCTTTTCTGAACGCAAAGCAAAGCATAAAAAGAAAAGCACGAAAAAAAGCCAGTTATAAAAAATTGCTTCTGGATGACCAGAATTAAGAAGCGCAAAAACACAAAAGGCAAGCAATAAAGTCCATTTAAGCGAAGGTTTTTCCCAAACTTTTATTCCTAAAAGCACAAGAAGGGGAAGAATAAAGTCAGCATTGAGGTAATTTTCATTGAGAAAGAGAATAAAATATCCGGAAAAGCAAAATCCCAATGACGCAAAAACGCCTGCCCATCTGCTCAGATTGAGCTTGCGAGCAAGCCAGTAGGTAAAAAATCCACCTAGCCAAAAGCGAAAAATCACCATTAACTCATAGCTGAGCCAGCAGGGAAAAAGATAAAGGAAAATTTTTAAAGGATAAAAAACCGCAGAAAGCATATTGGCAAGAAGTGGCGTGCCCAAAGCATTATTTGGATTCCAGAGCGGAAAAAGTCCCTGAGAGAATTCAGAGCGAATAAGATGGTCAAAAGAAAACTGCCCCAAAAGAAAATACTGCTCCTGAACAATTCCCAGATAAAGGCTTTCTCCATTTAAAATTCTCGCACCAAAAATAATAAAAATGCCGAGCAGAGGAGTGAAAAAAGCTATCAAACAGTCAGTTGCTTTTTGGTTTTTTTGTTCGCTTTTCATCAATATTTAACAGAGTCTTTTAAAGAAAGTTTAACCACATCAATTATGCTTTTTAGAGTGCGAAAGTTTTTAGGCGCAAGCAAAAGATTAGACCAGATGCGAAAAGGAGAGAAATAAAATTTTCTATAAGCGCTTTTTCTCAGCTTTTTGAGCTTTTTGTCAGGAACCGCACTCAGATTGATGTTAAGTGTGCTGTAATCCCAGTTGGTTATTTTTTGAGCCTTTTCCTTTATCTCGGGATTATTCTCTGCCAGCGGTGTGTGCGGAAAAGGATTTAGATAAAAAAAGCTTGCTACCTGGAGCTTGCTTTTAAGGGCAAATTCAATGGTTTTTTTCATTTCATCTAGATTTTCTTCAGGAAAGCCGAGCATAAAATATCCAGCGGTGAGAATTTTTCTTTTATAGGTCTGCTCAATAGCCCATTTTGCCCGCTCAAGATTAAGGTTTTTGCCCATTTCTTTTTGTCTGCGGGGACTTGCGCTTTCTATGGCATAATCCACCCGATAGGTCCCGGCTGATTTTAAAAGGTCTAAAAATTCTTCATCTACGCGGTCAGCACGGATGCCATTGGGGAAGCTGAGCCAGAGTTTATAAGGCTTTTGTGAAAGCTTTTTTAAAATTTCTTTGGCTCGGTTCAAATCAAGGTTAAAAGCATCATCAATTATTTCAAGCTCCTCTATTTTAAATTTTTCCACCAGATAATCTATCTCACTGATTACTGATTGGACAGAGCGGGCACGGAATTTTCTGCCAAAAATGTTATGGCAGAAATAACAGCCAAACGGACATCCACGAGAGGTTAAAATAGGAAGCATTCTAGCTGAGCGGCGAAGGGTGTTTTCTGAGGTGCGAAGGGTGGAAGAAAAATAGGATTCAGGCTTGAGCCCCTCCCATTCAATCTTCAAGCTGTCAATATTAGCAATGGGCGGTCTCTGACCAGTAAAAAAAGGCTCGCCTTTTTGCCGAAAGGCAATTCCCAAAACCTCATTTAAATCACCGTTCTGCTCAAGTGTTTTTACAAGCTCAAAAAAGCTCTCTTCTCCTTCTCCTATTACCACAAAATCAATATTTTTGTCAGAAAGAATTTCTTTGCCCAAACTGGTGGCATAAGGTCCGCCTATCACAATTGGGATTGAGCCAAGATGTTTTTTGCTCTTTTCTGCTAGCAGATGCGATGGCTCTGCCTCACAGCTAAGTGCGCTTATTCCCACGATGTCAGGAGCAAAATCTTTAAGCTGGAAGATGATTTCATCAATGCTAAGTCTGAATCTGCGGGCATCAATGATTAAGATTTGGTCATTCCTTCTTTCTTTTAAATATCCTGCAAGATATCCCAAACCAATTGGCGGCGGGCAGGCAACCATAGATGAATTTGGTCTTATAAGCGCTATTTTCATACCTTCATTATCTCTGGCAAAATAGAATTGGTCAAAGATTTAGAGGCTTAGCTTTGGTTTGTGGTTTCAAATTTTCTTTGCAATAAGCCAGCGGTTGTGATAGATAAAGAAAAAAACAAAAAGGAGAGGGGCGATGAAGACTTACAAAAAGAAAAATCTTTTATTTGTCGCTTCGGTCGTAATCTGGGCGGTTGTTCTTGCCAGCTCCTGTAGCAGGATTCTGGCAAAAGTTTTAGAAATCGGTCCACCTGAAAATCGTGTAATTGTAGAGAAAAATGTAATGGTGCCAATGAGAGATGGGATTCACCTAGCTACTGATATCTATAGACCAAAACCAGCTGGCAAATACCCAGTGGTGCTTTGCCGACTTCCCTATAACAAGAATATAATTGGAGAGTTTGGAAGGCTTTTTGCTCAAAGAGGCTATATCTTTGTTGTTCAGGACTGCCGTGCTACCTATCATTCAGAGGGAGATGTATTCATTCCTTTTGTTTATGAGGAGCGAGATGGAATGGATACAGTTAAATGGATTGCCCGTCAAAAGTGGTTTGATGGCAATCTTGGTGCTTGGGGCGGAAGCTATTTTGGCTATACTCAATGGGCAATAGCGGTTGATAACCCTTACCTTAAATGCTTTTATCCATTGATAACCTCACCCAATCTTTACCAGCTGATTTTTACTGGCGGAGCCTTTCATTATCGCTTGTCAACAGGCTGGAGCTCTGGCGTGGGAAAACAACATAAAGAGAGCGCTGCCAGCGCTATCCTCGGTGGTAGAACCAAAAAACTGGGCAAGGAAGAAGGTTTTTTCAATAAGCCTCTAAAGCCTGCTTTAGAATACAGCTTTGAGGAACTGGGAAAGATGGATATTGAGAGGTTGGCGGTTGTTCTGGGGCTGGCTCCCGAAGACCATCCCAACCAGCCATATCCAGATGCAACTGAGAGGTTAATTAAGCTTTTTGCCTATCCGGGCTTTGCCTACCACTCGCCCGTCTTTAATTTCTTTGACCGCTACAAACGAGTTAAGGCACCTGCCTTGATGATTTCAGGCTGGTATGACATCTTCCTTAAAGGTCAATTAGATGATTTTGTAAAAATGAAAACCCTTGCGCCTGAGCCCGCAAAAAGCGGAACCAGAATCATCATTGGACCTTGGGCACACGCCTCTCTTGGAGACCCAAAGGCAGAAAAAGGCGCACGCGCCCTAGAAATGTATAGAAAAATGTTTGTGATTGAATGGTTTGACCACTGGCTCAAAGGCGAGTCCAGCGAAAAAATTGAAAAAATGGCGCCAGTAAAAATATATGTGATGGGAAGAAACCAGTGGAGAGAAGAAAATGAATGGCCACTGGCAAGAACCAAATGGACAAAATTTTATTTTCACAGCAAAGGCAATGCCAACACTGCTGATGGCGACGGCTGGGTTAGCACTGAAAAGCCTTCTAGATACGAGCCACCAGATGAATTCACCTATGACCCGCGCAACCCAGTTCCCACAATCGGTGGAAATAACCTGATTGAAAAAGCAGGAGCAATGGACCAAAAACTAGTGGAAAAAAGAGAAGATGTGCTGGTCTATACATCTGCTCCAATGAAAGAGGAGCTTGAAGTGACAGGTCCTATTAAAGTGGTTCTATACGCATCAAGCTCAGCACGAGATACAGACTTTACCGCCAAACTCTGCGTGGTTAAACGAGATGGCACCTCAATTAACCTCGCAGATGGGATAATCCGGGCAAGATACCGCAAAGGATACGACCACCCGAGCCTGATAAAACCAGGAAAAGTCTATCGCTACGAAATAGACCTTTGGGCAACCAGCTATGCTTTTCAGCCCGGAGAAAAAATCAGGGTGCAAATATCCAGCTCCAACTTTCCCCGCTTTGACCGAAACTCCAACTGCGGGGGCGAAGGCGGAGAAGGGTGTGTAAAAATTGCACATCAGACGGTTTATCATTCAGAAAAATTCCCGAGCCATATAATTCTGCCTGTAATTCCAGAATAATTCATTGAATTTATTAGAGATTCTATCTTAATGAATATAGGCTAATTAATAGTTTTGATAAAAATTAAAAAATAATTGAAGCACAAAATATAGAATATTATTCTCAATAAATTCAACCACCCAGCCCAATTTTTTCCTTGTTTAAAAAGGGGTTTTGTGGTAAAATTAAATTGAAAGCTCTAGGTGGAGGTATAAGGTGGAAGCTGGTCTTAAAAACGGAAAGGAGCAGGCGCTGGAGAAAAAAGAGCAGGAAAGATACGATGCCAGCAGTATCAAGATTCTTGAGGGGCTTACTGCTGTGCGTAAGCGTCCTGCTATGTACATTGGCTCAACTGGCATCAGAGGATTGCATCATCTTGTTTTTGAGGTGGTGGACAATTCCATTGATGAGGCAATTAACGGGTTTTGCGACCGTATAAAAGTCACCATTCATATAGATAACTCTGTGACCATTGAGGACAATGGCAGGGGCATTCCCGTAGAGGAGCA
This sequence comes from uncultured bacterium, assembly GCA_964592965.1. Lineage (GTDB taxonomy): Bacteria > RBG-13-61-14 > RBG-13-61-14 > RBG-13-61-14 > DRUE01 > CAZKMM01. The sequence goes on along the minus strand of CAZQJX010000083.1, from coordinate 3,109 downwards.
TCCGCAGGCAAAAAAGAGCTCTTTGGAAGTAGTAATGACTATGCTTCATGCGGGTGGAAAGTTTGATGCCAAAACCTATCAAATCAGCGGTGGACTTCACGGTGTGGGAGTGAGTGTGGTCAATGCTTTGAGTGAGTGGCTTGAGGTTGAGGTCAAGCGTGACGGTAAGGTTTATTTTCAGGCTTATGAAAGGGGAAAGCCCAAAGCTCCAGTAAAGATTATTGGTAAGAGCAAATCCACGGGAACAAAAATCACTTTCAGACCAGACCCAGACATTTTTGAAACCATAGAATTTCATTATGATATTATTGCTCAGAGGCTTCGTGAGCTGGCTTTTTTAAATGCAGGATTAAAGATTATTCTTACTGATGAGCGGGGCGAGCCTAAAACTGAAGAATTTTATTATAAAGGTGGAATCGTCTCTTTTGTTGAATATTTAAATCGCACCAAAAATGTTCTTCACAGAAAGCCAATTTATTTTCAGTCAGAAAAGGACGGCGTGATTGTTGAGATAGCGCTTCAGTATAATGATGGCTACAACGAACAGCTTTATTCTTATGCTAATTTTATTCGCACCACAGAGGGTGGAACTCACGAAATAGGCTTTAAAAGCGCACTTACCCGCACCATTAACAATTACGCACAGGCGAACAATCTTTTAAAAGGATTAAAGTCCAATCTCAGTGGAGAGGATGTTCGTGAGGGATTGACCGCTGTAATCAGCGTCAAGCTCCGCGAGCCACAATTTGAGGGTCAAACCAAAACCAAGTTGGGAAATAGCGATGTTAAGGGAATTGTAGAGGCAATTACCAATGAGAAGCTGGGGCAGTTTTTTGAAGAAAATCCTACTGTTGCAAGAAGGATTGTTTTAAAAAGCGTTGAAGCCTGCCGGGCAAGAGAAGCGGCGCGCAAGGCTCGTGACCTTACCCGCAGGAAAAGCGCATTAGAAGGAAGCAACCTGCCGGGAAAGCTGGCTGATTGTCAGGAGCAAGACCCTCGTTATGCAGAGCTTTTCATTGTTGAGGGAGAGAGTGCGGGAGGAAGTGCCAAGCAGGGTAGAGACCGAAGGAATCAGGCGGTTCTTCCTTTGCGGGGAAAGATTTTGAATGTGGAAAAAGCCCGTTTGGATAAGATGCTTTCTAACCAAGAGATTCAGACCATTATAACCGCTTTGGGAACAGGCATTGCGGAGGATTTTGACCTTTCTAAGCTCCGCTACCATAAGATAATCATAATGACCGATGCAGATGTTGATGGCTCGCACATTCGCACGCTTTTGTTGACTTTCTTTTTCCGTCAGATGACCAAGCTGGTGGAAGAAGGTCATCTATACATAGCTCAGCCACCGCTATACCGAGTGAAGCGAGGCAAGAGTTTTCGTTATATCAAGGACGACCAGGAGCTTGAGGATTATCTTTTGGAGCTTGGTGTTGAGAACACAAAGCTTTTGGCGCAGGGTGGATATATTTCAGGCAGTAAGCTGATTGCTTTGGTTAAGAGGATTATTCGTTATTATCAGCTTTTGGAGAATTTGGCAAAAAGAAAGGGCAGGGTTGGTGGAGTTCGCAATGACCGTTTAATTGATTTATTGGTTAGATTTTGCAAGCTCCAGCAGACCTGTCAGGAAAAGGAGCGTTTTATTAAGGATTTAACTCGTGCCCTTTCTCGTGCGGAGAAGGAAAGCCCTGGTTTAGTTGGATTGGGATTTGAGGAGCCAAGCTTTGATGAGGAGCATAACTGCTGGCAGGCATTGGTCATTGCGCAGGAGAACGGCTCAAGACTGGAGCTAGAAGTGGATTATGACTTTATCCATTCACCGGAATTTCAGGAATTATTAAAGCTTAAAGAGATTTATGATGTTGCTGGAAAAGCTCCTTATAAGCTTCAGCTCAATGGAGAGGTAAAAGAGCTTGCTGATTTGCGGGAGCTTAAAGAGCAGATACTCAATCAGGGAAGAAAAGGTCAGGAAATTACCCGCTATAAAGGTTTGGGCGAGATGAATCCTGACCAGCTCTGGGAAACAACAATGAATCCAGAAACCCGGCTTCTCAAACAGGTTCGGGTAGAAGATGCTATTCGTGCCAATGAACTTTTTGATATTCTTATGGGTGAAGAGGTTGAGCCAAGAAGAGAATTCATTCAGGAAAACGCGCTCAAAGCGGTCAATTTAGACATTTAATCATAAGATTCCTAATGCTCGAAGAACTTTCATAAGCCAGGAAGACCTTTTAATTATTCCTCTCAGAATTTTAGCTTTTTTCTCTCCTTTTTCAGGCAGGGCTGGTGGAGCTTCTTTTATCACTTTAAACCAAGCTTCTGGGTTGCCAGAGGCTAAAATTCCCTTTAGGTCATAAACTCCTATGCTTTCAATTCCTGCCTTGCGAATAGCAGAAATGGCAGGAGCAATCATTTGCGGAGTTTCATAAATAACCTTTTCCTGCCCCTCTCCCGGGCTGGTCACTCCCACAGCCACTGCGGCTTTATCTCCCCAAAGCTTTTTCAAGTCAATTGCATAGATATAGTCCATCCAGTGAGCAGTATCCCAGCTTACTTTAAACCATTCCACAAACCAGCTGGAATACATCATTACTGCAAAATAGTCCCATTCAACTGTTGCCACAGGACCGCCAAAGAATTTTTCCCAGCCATGAGTTCCTCTAATTCGGTCATCAATGACAAAGGGAAATCCCACCCCAACCGCCAGACAATTATGCTTGTGGATTTTTTCAATGATGCGGTTAAAATCTTCAATGGTTTTTTCAAAGGGTATTTTACCTTTTTGTTTTTTAAGTTTTTTAATTACCTTTGGATTTCCCGGCTCAACATCTACAACTAGCGCCTCAATATGATGCCCGTGTTTTTCAGCCCAATCAAAGATGACATCAAGATATTCAAGGTATTCATCAGTAGTGTATTGGTTAAGATAAAGCCCATATTTTCTGGGAAGAAGAGGCCAGAAGAGAATATGCAATCCTTCTTTTTCATACACTGAATAAATATGGTCAAGGTCTTGGTTAAGCTGGTCTTCTCGCACGCAGAGGCAGAGAAAGATATTGTATTTTTTGAAAAGATTAACAAGGTCAGGCTCTGCCAGTCTTTTATAAGGAGT
>CAZQJX010000082.1:0-11205 GCA_964592965.1 uncultured bacterium | reverse complement strand
TGAAGAGGTAGCAAAGAATCGCCTTGCTCAGCGCACTGCCCGCAAGCTCTGGAAAAAATATACCGGAAAGGAATATCCAGAAAGATAATCAATTCGGAAAGCATTGGTAAGTTTTTGCTAGGAAAAAATTAAAATGTTTTTCTTAGTCTGCTTTTTTTCTGAATATCTTTTCAGCTCCGAGCGGGAAATTAAAACCGGGCTTTTATCTTCCTGCCAGAAATATTTTTCTCCACAGCCTGTGCAGATGATTTCTTCTGGTTGAAATTCCAGCTGTGAATGACAAAGCGGACAACACAGTATTTTGAATAAATCTTCTCTCATTTTTTATCATTTTAACTCAAAAAAATTTTATTTAGCAATGGCAAATTAATAATTGACATTTTGGGGTCAATTTGTCTAAAATGATTTAAAAAAATTTGGAGGGAGAAGATGAGCGAGATTATTTGGGAACCCTATGGCGACTATCTAGAAAAGAGCAACATCAGGCGTTTTATGGACAAGCACGGGATTAAAACCTATGAGGAGCTTATTAAGCGAAGCACAGAAGATATTGAGTGGTTTTGGGATGCCTGTTTAAAGGATTTGGGCGTGGAGTGGTATGAGCCTTATGAAAAAATTATGGATATGAGCAAGGGCTTTCCTTGGACCAAATGGTTTATTGGCGGAAAAATTAACATTGCTCATAACTGCCTTGACCGGCACATTCAGCGTGGCGGTGGTGATAAGATTGCTCTTATTTGGGAAGGCGATGACGGCGCTGTGCGCAAGCTCACCTATAAAGAGATTTATGAAAAATCCAATCAGGTCGCAAATGCCCTGAAAGAGCTGGGGATTAAAAAAGGAGATATGGTGGGAATTTATATGCCGATGACGCCAGAGATTGTCATCGCAATGTTTGCCTGCTTTAAGATTGGAGCTCCCGCTATTCCTGTGTTTTCCGGTTTTGGATATAAGGCTCTTGCTACCAGGCTAGCAGATGCAGAAGCCAAAGTGCTTTTTACTGCAGATGGTGGAATGAGACGGGGCAAGCAGGTTCTAATCAAACCCGAGGCAGATAAAGCGCTTGAGGAAGTTCCCAGCATTCAAAAGGTGGTGGTATATCGCAGGCTGGGTGCCACGGTGCCAATGAAAGAGGGAAGAGATGTTGAGTGGGATGATTTTATTTCTGGCAAAAGCACAGAGTTTGAAACTGAAAAGCTGGATGCTGAGGATTATTCCCTGATTATCTACACCTCTGGCACAACTGGAAAGCCCAAAGGAACTGTTCATACCCATGCTGGTGCCCTTGCTCAGATGGCAAAAGAAGTAGGGTATTACTTTGATACCAAGCCAGAAGATATGTTCTTCTGGCTCACTGATATCGGCTGGATGATGGGACCTTGGGAAGTAATAGGTGTCCAGTTCCATTATGGCACATATCTCTTCTTTGAGGGCGTTCCGAACTGGCCTGAGCCGGACAGGTTATGGAAGCTGGTGGAGAATCACAAGATTACCATTCTTGGCATCAGCCCAACTGCCATTCGGCTTTTGATGACCTATGGCGATGAATGGGTAGATAAGCACGACCTTTCCAGCCTGCGTATTCTCGGCTCCACAGGCGAGCCTTGGGACCCGCATTCTTATATGTGGTATTTTGAAAAGGTTGGTAAAAAGCGCTGTCCGATTATCAACATTTCTGGCGGAACTGAAATTGTTGGCTGTCTGCTTTCGCCTCTTCCCATTTGCTCGCTCAAGCCCTGCACTCTGCGTGGTCCTGGCTTGGGAATGGATATAGATGTTTTTGATGATGAGGGCAAGCCCATTCGGGGCGGAATCGGACATTTGGTCTGCAAAAAGCCAGCTCCCAGTATGACTAAAGGCTTTCTCAAAGACCCGCAAAGATACCTTGATACCTATTTCTCAAGATTTGGTGAGAGCATCTGGTATCACGGCGATTGGGCACATATTGATGAAGATGGATTCTGGTTCCTGCACGGTAGGAGCGATGATACCATTAAAGTGGCAGGAAAGCGCACAGGTCCTGCAGAGATTGAATCCGCGCTTAACGAGCATCCTGCTGTGCAGGAATCTGCTGCTATTGGCGTGCCAGATGAAATCAAGGGCGAGGCAGTTGTTTGCTTTGTTGTCCTTGCTCCTGGCTATGAGCCGAGTGAGGAGCTGAGAGAGGAGCTGAAGGGGCAGGTGGTTAAGCATCTTGGAAAAACCCTAAAGCCCAAAGAGCTCAAATTTGTAAAGGCGCTTCCCAAAACCCGCTCTGCCAAGATTGTTCGGGGAGCAATCCGGCGAAAATATCTCGGGCAAGACCCTGGAGATTTAAGCTCTGTGGAAAATCCCGAGGCAATTGAGGAAATTTCAAGGGCAATTTAATTTCTGGCTATCAATAAAAGAGCCTGCCTTTGCGCAGGCTCTTTTATTTTAAGTATCCCAGTGCTTTCAGGCGAGATATTTCTTCTGGAGTAAGCTTGAGCTTGGCTTTGCGCTGGGAATGCAGAAGGTATTTAATCACCTGTTTGTAGAATTTTTTCAGCTCCGCTTTAAGTTCTTTTTTCTTTTCCTCAGCGCAGGATGCGCCTTGCCCTTTTAATTTTGAAAAGCTCCAGAGCTCATAAGCTGGAACATAAACTGCTTGGCATTCTTCATAAATCAAGGAGATTTGCTCCACCCCTGCAAGGACTGCCATAGAAAAGATTTTTCTTGGTTTCTCTCGCCTACCTTTAATGAGCCCGAGCAGGCTTTTTCCTTTACAGCCCATCTCATCAAGAATTTTAAAAAGCTCAAGCAAAGTGGGAACAATATCAAGGTTGCTCACAGGCTTTTTAATTACTTTTCCACCAGGAGCGCCAGGGAAATAAAGAAAAAGCGGAACACGGAGAACAGCCCAATCAACCCTTCCGCCGTGCCCAAGCGTCCTTGTTCCATCTTTTGAAATCGCCTCGCCATGGTCAGCATTAATGACAATAACGGTTTTTTCCAAAAAACCTTTTTCTTCCAGCCAAGAAAAAAATTCTTTCAGCTCTGAATCAAGATAGGCTATTTCCGCATCATAGCGGTCAATGAGCCTTTTGCCAAAGTCAAATTCTGGATGAGGCTTGTAAGGAATGTGCGGATCCATAAGGTGAAGAAAAACAAACCACTGCTTTGTTTGATTTTCCTCAATCCAGCTTTGGGCACGGGCAAAAACTTCTTCTGCAGGCAAATAATACTTATCTGGCTTTTCCATAAAAACATAGCTATCAAAGCCCTGATTTAAACCAGAAAGCTTGGGAGAGAGCCATTGGTTATTAGTAAGGGCAAAAGTTTTGTAGCCACGAGATTTAACAAGCTCAGCAAAAGTGAGCACATCCTCGCCAAGCGGAGAATACCACTGGGTGTTGACCTGAGAAGGCAAAGAGCCCAAAGAAAGCTCAGTTAATGGGCGCCTTTTGAGAAGATGCTTGAGATAGTTTTCGTTCATAACCAGCTCATAGGGAAAGCGAGAGGTGAGCATAGAAGCAAAACTGGGAAGAGTCCAGGGAGCTTGGCTAAAGCAGTTTTCAAACTTAACTGCTTTTTTGGAAAAGCGCTTGAGAAAAGGGCTGGTTGCTCGCTTGTAGCCGTAGGCACTTAGGTGCTGAACATTAAGGTCATCAATTACAATCCAAAGTATATTCCAGCTTGAAGGGGCAGGGTGCTTGGAGCTGGTGCAGGAAGCAAAGAGAAGGAAAAGAAGTATTGCCAGCCTTTTTGCCAATTCATTTTCAAGCTAGCTCTCTTTTGCTTTGCCGTCAATTTGCCTGTTTAAGAGTTTAAAATTTAAATTTTGGTCTTGACAGGCGCAGAGCAGGATGCTAAATTTAAACTGACTGGTCAGTCAAAAATGGGAACAAAGCACCTGAGCGAAAAAGAAAGGCGAAGGCAAATTATAGAAGCAGCCAGGCGGGTATTTTTGCGCAAAGGCTATTACAAAACCCGTATGGACGATATTGTCAAAGAGGCGGGCTTAAGCAAGGGCACTATCTACTGGTATTTTAAAAGCAAGCGAGATGTTTTTAATGCCATTTACAAAGAATGGTTTCAAGAGTCGCTGGAAAAACTTCTGCCCATTATTGCCAGCAAAAAGACTGCAAGGAGCAGGCTTTATGAGCTTGGGCTGGAAGTAATCAAGCTGATAGAGAGCGAGCCCGAAAGCTTTCGAGCAATGCTTGAGCTTTATATCCAGGCGCTGGACAGCCGAAAGAGCTGGAGGCTTTTGCAAGAGTTTTATAAAGATGCTATTGCTAAATTGGAAATGCTAATTCAAGAAGGTATTAAGCGAAAAGAGTTTCGTCCTGACCTAGACATTCGCTCAACCAGCCTTTTCATCATCCAAAACCTTGACCTATTGGATTTAATTCCTATGCTAGGAGTTGAAATTGACCTTAAAAAACACTGGGATGAGGTCTTTCGCATCATTACCAAAGGCATAACCACTCCTGCACGCAGTCAAGCAAGGAGGAAGAGATGAGATTTTTAAAAATGGCTTTTGGAGCTGGGATGATTTTAATTTTGCTTATGACTTTTTCCTTTCCAGCTTTTTCTCAGGAGCTTAGTGCTGAGGAGATAGTGCAAAAGGTTGATGAACTTCTTCGGGCGGAAACTAATTATTTCAAAATGAAGATGATTATTTATAACCCTGATTGGTCAAAGCCCCGTCAGCTGGAGATGTTCGGCTATGAAAGCAAAAAGGACGAGAAGGCTTTTATTCGTATAACTGCGCCAGCTCGCGACCGCGGAACTGGGTTTTTGAAAATCGGCTATAACCTATGGATGTATATCCCTCGCACTGAGCGGGTGATTAAAATTCCGCCTTCAATGATGCATCAGAGCTGGATGGGCTCGGATTTCACCAATGATGATTTGGTGCGAGAATCAAGCATTGTCAAAGATTATGTGCATAAGATAGTTAAAATTGAAGACCATCCCGAAAAAGGAAAGATTTATGTGCTTGAGCTCACACCCAAGCCAGGCGCGGCTGTGGTTTGGGGAAAGATTTTGCTCTGGATTTGGGACCAGGGCTTTATTCCATTAAAAGAGCAGTTTTTTGATGAAGAGGGAAGATTGATTAATGAGCTTATTTTCTCTGAAATTAAAGAGATGGGCGGGAGAAAAATTCCCACTCGCTGGGAGATGCGCTCAATGACCAAGCCTGGTCATCGCACCGTGATGATAGTAGAAGAAGCAAAGTTCAACATCAAGATAAGTCCAGTTATTTTTACAGAGAAAAACCTCAAGAGTAAGAACTGGTAAAATGGGCATCTACCTAAAATTAGCTTGGCGAAACCTCTGGCGAAATCGCCTCAGGAGCATATTAACTCTTTGCGCTATTATTTTTGGTTCTGCTCTCACGCTTTTTATGATGGCATTTGCTCGAGGTGGTCATCAGCAGATGATTCGCAGTGCTTTGGGAATTTTTCCGGGCTGGCTTCAGGTTCATCGGGCTGGATATCAAAAAGAGCAATCATTAATTCGGGCAATGCCTTTAAGAGACGATGTTCTTGATTATCTTGAAAGTTCTCCTTTGGCAAAAGGTTATTCAGCCCGTCTTTGCACAGATGCTCTTTTCCAAGCGGGAAATAATCTCAGTGGTGGAAGAGTTTGCGGAGTTATTCCAGAAAAGGAGATAAAAACTTCAAAAATAGCTCAGGCGTTTTTCCCGGAGCTACAAAAAGTTCCACGAGGTTTTAAGCCCGCCCGCAAGGGAAAAGGGAAGTTTTTATCTGGCAAACCGGGTGAGATTGTTTTGGGCGAGGATTTAGCAAAAAACCTTCAGGTAGAGATTGGGGAAGAGGTTTCATTTATTGGTCAGGATTTTTATGGAAGCATTGCCTCTTCTAATTTCAAAGTGGTGGGAATATTTCATGCAGGCTCGCCTGATTATGACCAAGCACTTGCTCTTGTCAATCTTGAGGAGCTACAGGATTTGCTTTATATGCCAGATATGATTACTGAGCTTGCTGTGGTAGTGAAAACCGATAGCTCTATTCCCCAAATTGCCAATGACATTTACAAAATAGTCTCAAATGAGCAGGGTCCTTGGGAGATTTTGCCTTTTGAAAACGGGCTTTATTTGGTAAAGCCAAAAAAGCCGAATTTGCCAGAAGATTCTCCGCTTCAGCTTATTGACAGTGAGATTTACTCAGATGCTGTTAAACGCATACCAAAGCTGGAGAGTTTTTCTCCACAGGTAAAGGCAGAGGTGCAGATTAAAGATGAGAAAATACCAGCATTTGGTGTTTCTGCTCAAGATGAGGAGCGGACAAGCAGGATTTTTTCAAGACTGCTCAGCTCAAAGGGGCTTGCCAGTCTGCCTCAAATAAATAACTGGCTTTTGCTGGAAAGAAGCTTAGCAGAAAAACTTTCCCTTGAGCTTGGTGATGAGGTGATAGTTAAAGGCAGGAATTATCTGGGTGAAGATTATTTACTTGATTTAAAGCTGGTGGGTATTTATGAGAAGAAAGGGTATGACCCTGAGGCATATCTTTCACTTGATTTACTTCAGGAAAAACTCAGGCTGGGAGAAAATGTGCATCAGTTTTTGCTTAGGCTGGAGCCGAGCTTGGAAAAAGAAAAGGCAATTTCTCAAATTTACTCCCGATTAAATTATGAAGTAGTGCCTTGGCAGGAGCTTATGCCAGATTTGGTGCAGTTTATTGCTTTGGACAATGCTGGTGGAGTCCTTTGGCTTTTAATCCTTTTGATTGTTGTTGCTTTTGTAATTTTGCTAACAGTTTTGATGAGCGTTTTGGAGAGGGGAAGAGAATTCGGAATAATGAAAGCAATTGGCACCAAGCCCAGTGAGGTGTTTAAGCTGATTATGTTAGAGGCATTTATTCTCGGATTTTTAGGATGCTCGGCTGGCGTTGTTTTAGGAATGATACCCTCACTTTATCTTACCTATATTCCGCTTAATTTAGCGTCAGTGGGTGAGTATATGGAAGAGTTTTCTCTTGAGCCGTATATGTATGCGCAGTTTGAGCCAAGAATGGTTTTTTGGACTTTTGTTATCATATTCTTTTTTGTTGTGGTTATGAGCATTTTTCCTGCTCTGCGGGCGAGTAGGATTAAGCCAACAGATGTTTTGAGGCTTCAGTGATGTTTGAGTTTATCAAAATAGCTTGGAGAAATCTCTGGCGTAATACCCGTCGGACGATTATTATTTCCTGCGCTATTGGACTTGGCATTTGGGGTGGAATTGTTGCTGTTGCGTTAGATAATGCCTTTGTCTTTCAGATGATGGACAATTTTATTTATTCTTTTCTCGGTCATATAGAGATTCATTTTAAGGGCTATCAAAAGAATCCTTCTCTTCGTTTATGCATAATAGATGCTGATAGGGTTATTTCTTTGGTGAAGGAGGTCAGGCACATAAAGTCGTACTCACCGAGAATTAAATCTTTTGGTCTGGCGCAATCTCCTCGCTCCAGTCAGGGGATAATGCTTATTGGAATAGACCCTGTGCTGGAGTCCCGAACCACCCGCATAAAAAGTTTTATCAAACAGGGAAGGTATTTTGAAAGAGATGATGAGCCTGCTGTTTTAATCGGAAAAGAGCTGGCAAAAAAGCTCCGGCTGAGGGTGGGTGATAAGCTTACCATCTTTTCCCAGAGCCTTGCCAGTGAAGAAGGGGTGATGGAGAGCCTTCGGGTGGTGGGAATTTATAAAAGCGGAATTTCAGACCTAGATAAAAGCCTTGTTTATCTACCTATTAAAACTGCAGAGAGAATTCTAGAAATGCAGGGGAAAATAAATGAAGTTGCTATTGTGGTTGACTCTGAGAAAAATGTCCCAATGGTAAAAAGAGCGCTGAAAGATGGGCTGGAGAAAATAAAGCATAACCTTAAAGCAAAAGCAGAAGAAGTGTTAATTGATGGCAAGAGGACAAAATTTGTTATTTTTAAATCAGCGAATAATTTTATTCTAGACCCTGAGATTTATGAAGAGGCTTTTAAAAGGAACAGCTCTTTAAAAGCACAGAGCGCAAGGATATATCTTCCCATAACTGCTGTTTTTCAAGATAAAGGAAAGCCAAATTCTTTGGATATTGATTTAATCGGCATAGACCCGATTAATGAGCAAAAAGCTACTGGCATTTTATCTAAAATAATTCTTCCTGAAGATAGCTGGCTGAAAGGAACAGAGATTGAGAAGGAGCTTGAGGTAAACACTGATTGGGTCATTTTAAGCAAAAGCGCCAGCAAAAAGCTCGGAGCTGAGGCAGGCAAAGAGATAGTTTTTGATTCTGGAGATAAGAGACTGAAACTGCGGGTAATAGGAGTAATAGAGGAGTTTTATGGAGAGCAGAGAAAAGATTTTGCCATTGTGCACAGGCGTGGTTTATGGCGGAATTTTATTAATCGTTCCTGCGCAAGTGAGATTTGGGTGAGATTAAAACCTGATGCAGATTTAGATAAAGCAAAACGCTCTCTTCTTGCCTCTATTGGATATGAAGCTCTTGATTGGGGCGAGCTTTATCCGACTTTAGCACAGCTTTATTCGCTTATGAATGCAATGAACTATGTTCTTCTTCTCGTCATTTACATAGCGGTTGCTTTTGGAATTGCCAACACAATGATTATGAGCGTATTTGAGCGGGTAAGGGAATTTGGAATTTTAAAAGCCATTGGCACCAAGCCTTTTCAGTTATTTATGATGGTGATTTTTGAGTCAATAATGCTTGCGGTTTTGGGAATGATTTTAGGAGGGCTGGCAAGCGGGGTCACGGTTTTTATCTGGGCACGAAGGGGTTTGGATTTGTCTATGTTTGCTTCAGGTATGGAGGCTTTAGGACTGGGAACAGTGCTTTATCCTGTGCTTACTTTAGAGAATATTGTTGGAGCGGTGGTGATGGCGGTTTTAATTGCCATCATCTCTGCGATATATCCTGCTTATCGGGCGAGTAGGCTTTTGGTAGTAGAGGCTCTCAGGCACTATTAGGAGGTTATAAAATGACATTGCTTCGGGCAGAGGGAATTCAGAAAATTTATTATGACCATCAAGTAGCAACTGAGGCGCTTCGTGGTGTGGATTTTTCTATAGAAAAAGGAGAGTTCACAGCTATTTTTGGACCAAGCGGTTCAGGTAAAACCACGCTTTTGAACATTCTTGGCGGGCTTGACCAGCCTACTAGCGGGAGGGTCTGGCTGGAAGGAGAGGAGCTTACAGGCTTGAAACAAGCGGAGCTGAGCAGAGTAAGGCTTTTCAAGATAGGATTTGTTTTTCAATCTTACAATTTAATTCCTGTTTTAACTGCGCTGGAAAATGTAGAATATGTGCTTTTGCTTCAGCGGGTGCCGAGAAAGGAGCGCGAGGAGCGTGCCCGAAGATTGTTAGAGGAGCTGGGATTGGGAGATTTAATTCACAAACGACCAACAGAGATGAGCGGTGGTCAACAGCAGAGGGTAGCAGTGGCAAGGGCAATTGTTCATCTGCCAAAGCTGGTTTTAGCAGATGAGCCCACAGCAAATCTTGATTCCAAAACCGCAGGCGAGCTTATGGATTTAATGCGCAGGCTCAACCGCCAGCGAGGCATAACATTTCTTTTTTCCACCCACGACCCGCTGGTAATGGAGCGGGCAGATAGGCTGGTAGAGCTAAGAGATGGGAAAATTGTCAATGACCAAAGGCGCGTTTAAGCTGGGAGCTTTTTTTCTGCTTCTAGCTGGGATTTTGTTTTCACCATCATCTTTTTCTCTTCCCATTGTTAGCAAAGATGATTTTCAGCTGGAATTTTCTGGTTATCTTCAGGAGCTGGCTTTTCATACTGATGAGTTTATGGGAAAAGATTTTAGTCTGAGCCAGAGCCGAGCGAGACTGGTTTTGGATTTTAACCTTCCTTTGGGATTTAGCGCAAGGATTAGTCAGAGCCTTCAGTATGATTCAGGCTCTGCTCTCACCAATCCCTTTTATCAGATTTCAAAAGAGCTTGCGCCTGAGACCTATTTCAAATGGGAAAAGGAAATTATTGATGAGCATACGCAAAAGCTTTCCTGGAGCATTTATCGTGCTTGGGTTAATTATGAGAATGACTGGGTTCATATAAGAGTGGGCAGGCAGAGGGTTGCGCTGGGAAGCGCTTATTTTTACAGTCCGCTAGACCTTTTCAATCCTCAAAGTCCTTTAAGTCTTGAGCCTGATGAGAGAATAGGTGTGGATGGAGCAAGCATTGAGCTGTATCTGGGAAAGAGCACATATTTTACCCTTGCTTACGGCATTGGCGATGTAATAGATGAGAGCAGGTTTGCAGGAGCTTTTAAAACCACCATTAAATCTTATGACCTTAGCTTAATTTGCGCACGAATCTTTGAGGATTGGACTTATGGTCTTGCTTTTTCAGGATACATCAAGTCTGCAAGTTTTTATGGCGAGATTGCTTATTTTGTTCCCGAGCAAGAAGATGAATTTTTCCGAAGCACACTTGGCTTGCAATATGGCTTTGCTAACAATGTTATTCTTACTGCTGAATATTACCATAATGAGGGTGTTATTTCTGAGCAGGAGCTTTTGATGAGCGGTGGAGCTGTGATATTTCAAGACCCGCTCCGCACCTTAGACAGAAATTTTCTTGGCATAAATATAGGCGCAGAGCTTACTCCGCTGGTGCAGGTCAATTTCGCAATAATTTATGACCTAGATAGTGATTCTTTTTACAATGGACTGAGCTTTTCTTATCTGGCACCTTATTCCCTTACCATAAGCGCAGGCGCACAACTTTTTGACGGAAAGGAGCAGGGAGATTTCGGCACTCTGCCTAATTTTCTCTGGGCAAAAATAAGATGGGACTTTTAAAAATCGCACTAATTTTGAAAATTGCACCAATTAGAATTTGGTTTTTGTAGAAATTTAAAAGCCTTTCTTTTGAAAGGCTTTTATTTGATGTCTGGTCAAGAATTCAAATTAAATAATTAATTTAATACTAAATTTTCATATTCAAACTAGCATTTAAATTCCAGATATTAAAATTCAACTTAAAATGCAAAATTATCATATTAAAGATTTATTTATGCTTTTGCTTAATCAGTGTCCAGTGTAAGGAAAGAGCCAATTAATGCTTAAAGCACCGCTGACCTGTAAAGACCATTGTTGCATTATACTGATTGCAGGCTTCTATGCTTTCAAAATCCCGCTCGCTTCCGCCAGGCTGAATCACAGCGCTAACCCCTTCTCGCAATCCCACCAAGACGCCGTCTT
>CAZQJX010000081.1:0-11680 GCA_964592965.1 uncultured bacterium | reverse complement strand
AAAGCTCATTTTCAACATCTCCATAAAAACCTATTTTTTCTCTACTGCTAATAGCAATAAATTTTGAACCTGCCTGATAAAGTCTGTTGGTATCTGTCTCTTTATAGTCCAGTGTAAAGGAGTGGGTGGTATGTTTGATTACGCCTACCTTTCTTCCCCGCTCAACCAAAAGGTCAATTACCCTTTCTAAAAGAGTGGTTTTTCCAGAACCTTTTTCGCCAACAAAAGCAATAATTGGTATCATCGCTCACCTCATTTCTCAAGGATTTGCTCTTCTTTTTCTTCTGGCTCTTGAGAGATTTCTTCTTCCCAAGGAAAGATGACCTGCTGGCGGGAAAAGATAGCATAGTAATCAGGCTGGAACTCTCCTTTCCTGACAAGCACCGCGCTTTTGATTTCAGCAGGCTTAAGCTTTTTTATTTCGCGAACAGCCATTTTTATGGTTTGACCGGTATCACTCCAGTCATCTACTAAAAAGATTTTCTTTCCGCTTAAATCCGCAGTGGGTGGAACCACAAGCTTGGGGCGCTTACGCACCACTTGCTCATTTACCCTTCGGGAGAATTTTATGGGAAAAAAGTCCAGCTTTAAAATAGAGGAAATGGTTGCGCCAACAATTACCCCGCCTCGTGCAATTCCAACCACTATTTGTGGGTTGAACTCTTCCTGCGCCCTTTTAGCCAAAAGCTGACAATATCTTGAATATTCCTGCCAGGAGATTTTTCTTGCTTTATCCATTTTCTTTTTTCTCTATGACGAATCCTGGTTTTGGTTTGGTTTCTTCTTCCTGCTTTTCAGGCGGTCCCACCATAATAATTTTGCTTATCTCTAAAGCAAATTCTTCTCCCTGCTCGTTTTCAAAAACCGCAACATCATCTTCAATGCTTTTGAGTGTGGCTTCAAAATATACCTCTTTGGGAATGCCGAATCTTGTAATTCCCAGCTTTTTGCCGATTCTGTTTTTAAGGAACTCGTGCATATTTATATTTTTAACTCAGGCAGGGCTTGGATTCAAGAGGCAGAGAGGATTTTTATTCGTTTTCTGAACAGGCAAATCTTTTTTGCGGTCGGGCAAGGTAGAGTTCAAAATGCTTTCGGCAAATGCAAATCATCTCATCATAGGTGTAATTAACAACAATGAACATCTCTCGGTCAACCTCTTTCTGGCAGATAAAGCACAAAAGCTTGCGGGGAGAAGAGGTTTTACTAGCTACTTTTGTCTGAACTCTTTTCTTGCTAACTTCCATTTTTCATCAATACTATCGGAGAGATTGCATCAAACTTTATGAAAGGATTTATTATTTGTGCTAATGAAATTTAAACTTTTTTTGAATTAACCTGAAAAATTGTTATGGAAGGTTTTAATCAATAAATCCTTGGTCTTTTTGAATAATGGTATCTTTTTGCCATTCAGGCTTGGTTTCAGGATGGTCCTGATTGTAATGTAGCCCACGACTCTCTTTGCGGTGAAGAGCGCATTTGATAATCAGGTCAGCAACCAGAGCAATGTTTCTTAGCTCAATAAGGTCGCCAGTGATTAAAAAGTCCCAGTAATATTGCTGGATTTCTTCCTGAATAAGCTTTAATCTCCTCTGCGCCCGTGCCAACCTTTTATTAGTGCGGACAATTCCCACATAATTCCACATTGTCCTTCTAATCTCATCCCAGTTGTGGCTCACTACCACCATTTCATCAGAGCTTACTGCCTTGCCTGTGTCCCAGAAAGGAATTGGCAGAACTCGCTTTAGCTCGCCAAGCTCGCTTGCCAGAGCCTTGCTCGCTCGGTCTGCAAAAACCAAAGCCTCTAAAAGAGAATTAGAGGCAAGCCGATTAGCACCGTGCAAGCCTGTGCAGGCATTTTCTCCAATAGCATAAAGCCCCTTAATGTCAGTTGCACCATTTTTATCAGTAA
The DNA here is from genome assembly GCA_964592965.1 of uncultured bacterium. GTDB lineage: Bacteria > RBG-13-61-14 > RBG-13-61-14 > RBG-13-61-14 > DRUE01 > CAZKMM01. The sequence continues at coordinate 9,768 of CAZQJX010000081.1, read as the reverse complement.
GAATTCCACCGCACATATAATGAGCAGCTGGCACCACTGGGATAGGCTCTTTGGCAGGGTCAAAACCTAATTCTCTGAGCTTTTTATAAATATAGGGAAAGCGTCTGCGGAAGAATCTCGGCTTGATGGTGCGAAGGTCTAAAAGCACATAATCATCTCCGTGCTTTTTCATCTCTTGGTCAATTGCTCTTGCCACAATATCTCTGGGAGCAAGCTCTGCCAGAGGATGATAGTTGGGCATAAACCTTTTGCCATCTATTCTTCTAAGAACAGCGCCCTCTCCTCTAACTGCTTCAGAAATCAAAAAAGATTTAGCCTTTGGATGATAAAGGCAGGTGGGATGAAACTGGAAAAACTCCATATTGGCAATTTTTGCTCCTGCTCGCCAAGCCATTGCCACCCCGTCGCCAGTGGCAACATCTGGATTGGAGGTGTAAAGATAAACCTTGCCAGCTCCACCAGCAGATAAAACCACTGCCCGTGCTGATATTGTTTTTACCTCTCCGTTTTTTATATCCAAAATATATGCGCCCAAAACTCGGTTTTCGCCTGATATGCCCAGCTTCTGAGTGGTAATTAAATCAACCGCCTGATGCCATTCTAAAAATTTTATATTGCTCTGCTTGAGGCAGTTTTTAATCAGCACCGTTTCTATTTCTTTGCCGGTTCTGTCTTCGTGGTGAAGGATTCGGCGCTGACTGTGCCCACCTTCACGAGCAAGGTCAAATTCATTCCCTTTTCGCATAGAAAAGTGCACGCCTAGTTTAATCAGCTCTTGAATTCGCTCAGGACCGCTTTTCACCACCATTTCAACTATTTCTGGCTTGCAAAGACCAGCTCCTGCTTCTATAGTGTCGCGGATATGGTTTTCAAATCGGTCTTTTTTAGAAACCACACTGGCAACCCCGCCCTGAGCATAATAACTTGATGACTCCCAGAGCTGACGCTTGGTGACCACAAGGATATTTCCCAGCTCCTTTGCTTTAAGGGCAAAGAACAGCCCAGCAACACCCGAGCCAATAACCAGTATATCAGTTTCTATTATTTGCTGTTTCATTTTCATTCGCTAGTGAAATTATATTTTGGATTAATCAGGGGACAGAACTGCTCGGGCTGAAGTTGTTTTAGCTTTCTCCAGATTTGAGGATACCTGAGTGGAAGGTGAAGGTATCTTAAAGTTTCCAATTTTGCCTTCTTAACTGACCAGCCTTGAAAGCATATTCTGTATAAGGCGCTAACATATCCTGTTCGGTCAGCTCCCATCTGGCAGTGGAGCAGAAAAGGCGCCTTTGGCTTTCGGGTAGTGTATGAGATTAATTCGGGAAGTTTCAGATAAGCATATTTAATTTTTTCCTTATTCAAGATATTAAAGATTAGTTTTAAAGTAGAAATACCTGGTGGTTTTGATGCCCTTAAACGGATTTCAACCACATCCATTCCCAATTCTTTTGCCTTTTTTTTAATGGCTTCATTTTCGCTTCCTTTTAAACAGATGATAGTTTGAATTCCATAGCGAGAATGCATAGCTTCAATATCCTTTGGTGCGGGAAGAGCGCTTCGGTAAAGCTTTCCCTGCTCAACCACTCCAAAATTTAAAAATGGATTTCGCTCATCTGCCCAGCAAACCACACAGTAAACAAATAAGGTAAAAATAAAGCCAACCACTAGCCAGAAAAAAAGACTTTGTTTTAAAGCCTTTTTCATATCTATCTTGTGATTATATCATCACCCGCAGAGCATTCCAGTTGAAAGTTGGGAAAATTTTTTCTTGACTTTAAAATAAAATGATGAGGGAAAAGAAATGAGCAAAAGACAAATTACCCGCAGGCAGTTTATCAAAACGAGTGCCTTTCTGGGAGCTGGCTTGACCTTATCAGGATTTTCCCGACGAGCATTTTCAAAACCAGACCGACCGAATATCCTTATTCTTCTTGTTGACCAAGACCGCTACCCAATGCACACACCGGCTTTAAAAAGACCCATTGTTGAGCGTCTTAAAAAAACTGGCATAGAATTCCACAACGCCTTTGCTAGTTTTCCTTTGTGCTCTCCGAGCAGGTCAACCATTCTCACAGGCAAATATCCGCATCAGGTAGGGATTTTTGCCAATGTTGATTTTTCTCAAAAGAATCCGTCGCTTTCTCCTAAATTTCCCAATTTAGGCAGGGTTTTTTCTCAAGCAGGATATTACACAATTTATTTTGGTAAATGGCATTTAACCAGAAGGGCACATAGCACAGATGAAATCAAAAAATACGGCTTTAATGAAATGCACATTTCCAACCAGCTCGTTGCGTTTGGCTCGGATGAGCGAGTAATTAAAAACACTGCCAGCTGGATAAAAAAGCAGGGAAGGAGAAAAAAGCCCTGGCTTTGCTTTTGCGCACCAATTAACCCTCACGATATCTGCCTTTATCCCATCCTGACCAAGTTTTATGGAAAAATTCCTGATTATCCGATAAAGATTCCGCCAAATTTTAATGCGCATCCTGAGCAAATTCATTCCGGTTTTGGCGACTATCTGAAACTAAGTGGGATTAAATCCCGCTATCCAAAAGATGAAGAGGGCTGGATAAAGTATCTCCGGTTTTATTGCTATCTTACTGAGCTGGTTGACCGCCGGCTTTTAGTTGTGCTTGATGCTCTTGAAGAGAGCGGGCAAATGGAGAATACAATTATCATTTACACATCTGACCACGGAGAAATGGGCGGTTCGCACGGCCTGGTTAACAAAGGAATGGCTATGTATGAGGAGAACCTTAAGGTTCCTTTAGTGATAAGCTATCCTGAGCTTGTTCGCTCTCATCGCAGTTATTATGGTCTGGTTTCCAATCTTGACCTTGTTCCCACCATTTGCGGTCTGGCAGGAGTGAGCTGGCCAGAGCGTCTTTTAGGGAAAGATTTAAGCCCGCTTTTTAAAGGTGAAGAAATTGAGGAGCGAGAGATGATTTTCTCAGAAGGTCAGGCAGAGTATCAAAAGACGCCTCCTTGGAGAGGGCTTAGGACAAAAAGATTTAAATATTGGCATTATCTTGACGGCTCTGAATTCCTTTTTGACCTAGAAAAAGACCCGCTAGAAATAAACAACCTTGCCCGCCAGCTTGAATATAAAGATTTACTGGCAGAATTCCGAGAAAAGGTGAGAAATTTCCGCAAATCCACCCAAGACCCGTTTCGCCAGTTTCTTTAATCTGAAGCGTGGTAAAGTTTTTTAAGTACCATTTAATCTATTAGTAAAGACAAAGCAAAATCAAAAGTAAGGCACAAGGCTGGCTTATTTTTGTTTGAGTTTTTCTAGATAATCCCAGCGGGGTGGGGAGAAGCAGTCATAGGCAAGGGTCTTTTTTAAGGCTTTTGCCCTGTGCGGAGCATTTGCAGGAATTAAAACGCCCTCGCCAGACGCAAGCAAAAACCTCTCTCCTTCCAGCTCAAATTCCAGCTCACCTTCAATAATAAGAGAGATTTGTTCCTCAGGGTGAGAATGCTCTGGGACTTCCGCTCCCTTCTCAAGCTCAACAATATTGACCATAATCTTTTCTAAAGCAAGCGGGAGCGAAATAATTCCCTTTGCCATTTGAAGTGGCTTTTTGTCATCAAGTTTAAATTTTAACTTCATTTTTCTCCCTCAGGTTGTGAAAGTAGGTCAATGAGCTTGGTATCAAGCGATGCTGGTCTTGCTCGTGTTCTTGCCCAATCTCTAAGTTCTTCCACCTGCTCTTCCATTGTTTCGCTCAAAGGCACAGTTTCTGAAAGAGCTTTTAAAATGTCCTCTGTGCTTACCTCGCGGTCTTCAGTAAAAGCCTCATACATTGCGGAGATGATGCTTTGCTCAATTTCACTTCCTGAGTATCCCTCGCTTGCTTCTGCTAGTTGGTCAAGGTCAAAATTGGCAGGGTTGCGACCCCGCTTTTTCAAGTGAATGGCAAAGATTTCTTTGCGCTCGTGAATTCGCGGAAGGTCAACAAAGAATATCTCATCAAACCTTCCTTTGCGGACAAGCTCTGGCGGAAGCTCGCTGATGGAGTTAGCAGTAGCAATCACATAAACAGGCTTTTTTCGCTCCTGAAGCCAGACCAAAAAGCTGGCAAATGCCCTTGCCACCGCACCGCTTGCCTGCGCACCACTGACCAGATGCGAGCTAAAACCTTTTTCTATCTCATCAATCCAGAGCACGCAAGGAGAAATAGACTCTGCCAGTTGAATAGCCCGGCGAATTTTCACCTCAGGAGGCTCATCATAGCTGGAAAGAGTAAGGCTAGCATCAAAGCGAAGAAGAGGAAGTCGCCACAGGTTTGAAACCGCCTTGGCGCAAAGGCTTTTTCCACAGCCCTGAATGCCCAAAAGCAAAAGACCTCTTGGCTCTGGCAAACCGTATTTTCTCGCCTCCTCGCTAAAAGCCTTTGACCTTCGCTTAAGCCAGTCTTTTAAAAGGTCAAGCCCGCCAACCTCATCAAGCGTCTCCTCAACCTGATAAAACTCCAAAAGCTGTTGCCTGCGAAGAATTTGCTTTTTCTGACCAATAATCAAGTCCAGGTTTTCTTCAGAAAAATCCGGTTTTTCAAGAAGTGCCCTGAGAAAAACCCTTCCTGCCTCCCGCTCGCTCAAGCCTAGTCCTGCCCGAATCATCTTTTCTTTTAACTCGCTTGGAAGGGTGATTTTCTTTTTTAAGCTTCTCTCCAGCCTTTTGAGCACTGCCTCAAGAATACCAGCAAGCTCTTCTGCGCTGGGAAGAGGAATCTCAAGCACAACAAACTCCTTTTCCAGCTCAGGCGGAGAAATAAAAAGCGGAGCAATGATAAAAATAACCTGCCTGCGCTGAGTTAGCAAAGGAATAAGCTCCCGTAGCGCTCGGACAACATATTTCTCTTCTAAAAAGCGATGAAAATCAAAAAGCAAAAACCATTTTGGCTCATCTGTTTTGGCAATTTGTGAGATGGCTTTTTCTGGTGGTTCAAGCTCCTCTTTAAGCTCAGAGCCAAATCCTCGGGCACACGACCAGCTCGCAATCTGAACCTGAAAATTCTGGGACAGACGCCTGATGAGCCTTTCCGCCCTTGCCTCTTCCAAAGCAATAAGATAAACCAAATGATGACCAGAACGGATTAAAAGCCCAAGCTCTTTCTCAAGCTCCTTCATCAAAACTATCTTACCCCAAGCCCAAAAGAGGGACAAGCAGGCATCTGCTCACAAGTGCAGAGCAGAATGATTTTATTTTTTGGTTTATTGACACTTTCTTTGAATTCTTTTAATTTAATTGGAAATTATAAATAAGCTGGAGGCTTGCAGATGGATTATAAAAAAACCTTGAATCTTCCCCAAACCAGATTTGAAATGAAAGCCAATCTGGCAAAGCGCGAGCCAGAGCTGGTCAGGCGCTTTGATGAGGAGCGAATTTACGAAAAGATGCTCTCTGTGCGAAAAGACAAGCCCAAGTTCGTGCTTCACGATGGACCGCCTTATGCCAACGGGCATATTCATCTTGGCACAGGTATGAACAAGATTCTCAAGGATATTGTTGTTAAATCCAAAGCAATGAGCGGGTATTACACACCTTTTATCCCTGGGTGGGATTGCCACGGTCTTCCAATTGAGCGACAGGTTGAGGTTGAGCTGGGAAGGAAAAAAAGCGAGGTCTCTCCGCTGGAGTTCCGCAGGCTCTGCCGAGAATACGCTCATAAATTTATCAACATTCAGCGGGAAGAGTTTAAAAGACTGCTTGTTTTGGGCGATTGGGAAAAGCCTTATATCACGATGGATTATCATTATGAAGCGAAAATTGCGCGCGAGTTTGCCCGCTTTGTTAAGCAGGGAAGCGTTTATTTAGGCAAAAAGCCTGTTTATTGGTGTCCTACCTGTAAAACCGCTTTGGCAGAGGCAGAGGTTGAATATAAAGAAAAGCGCTCGCCCAGCATTTATGTCCGCTTCCGCTGGAAAAAAGACAAAGGAAAGGAGAGCAAAGCATATCCAAGGATTCTGGCTCTTGAAGAGAAAGCTCCCGTTTATATCATCATCTGGACAACCACTCCTTGGACTATTCCTGCCAATCTCGCCATTGCGGTTCATCCGGAATTTGACTATGTAGCGGTTCGGGCAAAAGACGCCATTTATATTCTGGCAGAGGCGCTCTCAGCGCTGGTGATGGATTTGCTGGGGCTGGAATATGAAAAGCTTGAGAAGTTTACTGGCGCAGAGCTTGAAGGGTTGGTTTTTGCTCACCCGCTTTATGAAAGGGATTCAATCATTATCCTTGCTGATTATGTCACTCTGGACGCAGGCACTGGTTGCGTGCACACTGCGCCTGGGCATGGTCAGGAAGATTATGAAAGCGGTGTTCAATACGGGCTGGAGATTTACTCGCCAGTAGATGATGAAGGAAAGTTCACTGATGATGTGGAATTTTTTGCTGGCAAGTTCGTCTTTGATGCCAACAAAGATGTCAATGAAAAATTAAAAGAGCGCGGAGCGCTTCTTCTTGAAGAAGAAATCACTCACCAGTATCCGCACTGCTGGCGGAGCAAAGACCCAGTGATTTTCCGAAGCACTCCCCAGTGGTTTATTTCTATGGAGAAAAACGAGCTTCGCAAAAAAGCGCTGGAAGCCATTGGCAAGGTGCGCTGGGACCCGAGCTGGGGAGAGGAGAGAATTAGGGGAATGATAGAGACCCGACCAGACTGGTGCATTTCTCGCCAGCGCTTTTGGGGTGTGCCTATCATTGCTTTCCATTGCAAAAACTGCGGAGAGGTTATTCTTGATGCAGAGCTGGTTGAGCGGGTTGCTGACTTGTTTGAGGAGCAGGGATGCGATGTTTGGTTTGAAAAGTCAGCAAGCGAGCTCCTTCCTTCTGGTTTCAAGTGCCCGAATTGTGGAAAAAGTGATTTTGAAAAAGAAGATGATATTTTGGATGTATGGTTTGATTCAGGCGTGAGCTATTCTGCGGTTTTAGAGGAAAATCCAGAGCTGGGCGTCCCTTGCGACCTTTACCTTGAAGGCTCTGACCAGCATCGTGGATGGTTTCATTCAACTTTGCTTTGCTCGGTGGGAACAAGGGGCAAACCACCTTACAAAATGGTTCTCACTCACGGATATGTGGTTGATGGTGAGGGGCGCAAGCTTTCTAAAAGCGCAGGCAATTACATTGCCATTGAAGAAGTGGTGGAAAAATACGGAGCGGAAATTATCCGTATGTGGGTGAGTGCGGAAAATTTCAGAAACGATATGCGGGTGGATTATGATATTCTGGATGGAATTGTCAAAACCTATCGCAAGGTAAGAAATACCTTCCGCTATCTATTGGGCAATCTATACGATTTTAACCCAGAAAAAGACCTTCTTGACTATGACCAGCTTTTTTTAATTGACCGCTGGATTTTAGCACGCCTTGAGCAATTTAAACGAAGGGTGAAAAAAGCGTATGAGGATTTTCAGTTCCACCTGGTATATCATCAGCTTAATAATTTCTGCGCAGTGGATTTGAGCGCAGTTTATATTGATATTGTCAGAGACAGGCTTTATTGCGAGGCAAAAGATGGCAAGGCAAGAAGAAGTGCGCAGAGCGCCATCTGGCTGGTTTTAGATAGCTTGCTTCGGCTCTCAGCGCCGATTTTGAGCTTTACCTGCGAAGAGGCATATCAGCTTATGCCTGCTTTAGGCGAGCGCAAGGATTCTATCTTTCTCCTTGATTTTCCCGAAGATAACGAGCGCTGGCTTGATGAGGCTCTGCTTGAGAGAATGGATAAGCTTTTTAAAATTAGGGATGAGGTTTTTAAGGTTCTTGACCAAGCGCAAAAATCCGACCTTGTTGGTCATCCGCTTGATGCAAAGGTTTTGATTCAGGCGCCAGAGAAGCTAAAGGATTTTCTGGAAAAATTCAATCAAACTAAAGAAGGCGAAGAGAACCTTTCCCGGCTTTTCCTTGTCTCTCAGGTGGAATTTGCAGGTGAGCTTAAAGATGCTTTTGAGAGCCAAGAGTTTGAAGGATTGCGAATCAAGCTGGAGCGGGCAGATGGAGAGCGATGCGAGCGATGCTGGACATATTCAACCAGCCTCACCTCGTCTGAAGATAAATTTCCCAAAGTATGTCCCAGATGCAAAAAAGTCCTTGAGGAGCAGGGTAATGAAAATTAAAGGCAGGGCGCATAAATACGGAGATGATATTGATACTGATGTCATCATTCCAGCCCGCTATCTTACCACCACAGACCCAAAAGAGCTGGCAAAACATTGCCTAGAAGGGATTGCCCCGAATTTTCCTTCAAAGGTTAATTCAGGAGATATTCTGGTTGTGGGCAAGAATTTTGGCTCTGGCTCAAGCAGGGAGCATGCACCCATTGCCATCAAAGGCACAGGCATTGCGCTGGTGATAGGAAAAAGCTTTGCCAGAATTTTTTACCGAAACGCCTTTAACACAGGCTTGGCTCTTCTTGAAGCGCCAGAAGCAGTTGAAGGGATTTCTGATGGAGATGAGATTGAAGTTGAGCTTGAAAGCGGAAAAATCATCAACCTTGCTAAAAAAGCTGAATGGCAGGCAGAGCCAATCCCAGAATTTATGCTTGAGCTTATCAGAGACGGTGGGCTTATTGCTCATCTGAAAAAGCAAGGGGTAGGAAAATGAAAACTTATAAGATTGCGCTAATTCCTGGTGATGGAATTGGTCCAGAGGTAATTGCTGAAGGAAAAAAGGTTCTTTCCTGCGCAAGTGAAAAGTTTGGCTTTAAAATAGAATGGATTGAATATGATTTGGGCGGAGAGCGATATCTTCGCACTGGCGAGGTTCTTCCTGATTCGGTGCTTGATGAGCTTCGCAAGGTGGATGCTATATATCTGGGAGCAGTTGGTCATCCTAAGGTAAAGCCGGGCATTTTGGAAAAAGGTCTTCTTCTTCGCATTCGCTTTGAGCTTGACCAGTATATTAATCTCCGCCCGATAAAGCTTTATCCAGGAGTGGACTGCCCGCTGAAAAATAAAGGTCCTGAAGATATAGATTTTATTGTTGTGCGGGAAAATACCGAGGGGCTTTATGCTGGTGCAGGTGGATTTTTGCGCAAAGGAACGCCTGATGAGGTTGCGCTTCAAACTTCAATCAATACCCGCAAAGGGGTTGAGCGATGCATCCGCTTTGCTTTTGAGCTTTGCCGAAAGCGAGCAAAAAAGAAAAAGCTCACCCTTTGCGGAAAGACCAATGTCCTAACCTATGCCTTTGACCTCTGGGAGCGGGTTTTTAACGAGGTGGCAAAGGAGTATTCGGATATTCAGACCGATTATGCCCATATTGATGCCATCTGTATGTGGATGGTGAAAAACCCTGAATGGTTTGATGTGATTGTCACGGACAATATGTTTGGAGACATCATCACGGATTTGGGCGCTATCATCCAAGGCGGAATGGGTGTTGCTGCTGGCGCGAATTTAAATCCCGAGGGAGTGAGTATGTTTGAGCCTATTGGCGGAAGCGCTCCCAAGTATGCAGGTAAAGGCGTAATCAACCCAATCGCCTGCATTTTAGCAGGAATGATGCTTCTTGAGCACCTTGGAGAGGTTGAAGCCAGCCAGGCAGTAGAAAAAGCAGTAATGCAAACTGTCAAAAACGATATGAAATCAATGGAAGCTGGAAAAATGGGTCTTAGCACCAGTGAGGTGGGAGATAAAGTTGCAGAATATCTTTTGAATTTGACTTAAGATTCAGCTAAATGCCAACCCAAAAATTTAATCTTTAATGAGCTTTTCAAATTCCTTGAGATAGTCAGTTGCAAGCTCTTGATCAAATTTTTC
>CAZQJX010000080.1:0-11823 GCA_964592965.1 uncultured bacterium | reverse complement strand
CCTGAAAAAATAAAATCTTTAAGGGTAGCTGAAAGTAATTAAAAGGTCATCAGGCAGTAAAAAGAAAAGGGCGGTCAGCATAGCACTGACCGCCCTTTTAATTTCAGAACCAAGCCCGATTAGAGCAGGTCAAGTTCCATATATACAGCCAGCTCATTGATGTTGGGATAATCTGCTCCGTCTGGCTCCTCGGGCTGTTTGTAAACATAGTCAATACCAAGAGTAGCATTGTCATTAATCAGGTAGTTAATGGCAAGAGTATACCAGCTCTCAATATCTTCTTCCTTATCAGGAATACCATTTAAATTGCTATCTCCATCATAATCAGACCAATCAATAAAGTCATAACGGAAGGCAACATCAATGGAGCTGAACTTGCCACCAACAAGGACATAGTATCCATAGGAGTTGACAGAGTCTGCTCCCGAATCTTCAGGATCTCTGGTAATATTTACATACTCAACAGCACCATAATAATTGTCCGCATTATAAGCAACACCAATTCCCCAGCCAGTTATAGAGGAATCTTCTGTAATAGTATTTCCACCAAATACATTCACATCTATATTTGAATATTCTTGAAAATAGAATGCTCTAGCTGTAAGCTTGCCAGGTCCGATTTCACCACTGTAGCCAATAGCGACATTTCCACCTTTGCTTTTATCCATTTCTTGGGCAGCATCACTGCCAGCGTTAAATATACCAGCTCCTGCAAGCTCTCCATTGTAAATCATATAATTGAAGCTTATACCGCTGAAATTCACATCAATTGCCGCACCTGTCTGGAAGGTTGGAAGTGCAGGAAGAGCGCCGTTAAATCCACCAGTGATAATAAGAGGTGGATTAAGCATATGATTGGCTTTTACAGAGGGAATGCCAATATTGGCAAGAGCAGTGGGAACAAGCATACGACCAACGCAAAGACCAACCTGGTCCAAAATCTTCCACTCACCATAAGCCTCAGCAACATTAAGTCCAACATTTACAGCAGCTCCGGAAGCTCCACTATTAAGATAGGCTGGAAGAGCAAAAGCCCAGGTGGTCTTCCAAAGAACCTTATCTCCTACCTTACCAGAAAGTCCAAGCACCAAAGCCTCACCATTAAATGTTTCGTATCCATTCCATTCTTTGTCTTTGTCTTCAGCAGAATATCTAAAAGAAGCATCAAGATGAGCACCAATGGTGATGGAGCCTGCACCAGCCTCTACCTGTGCGTAAACACCAAGAGGAATAACAACTAAAGCTAGTGCGAGAATAATTCCCAATACCTTCTTCATTTTTATCCTCCTCCTTTAATTTTTTCTCGGTTTGAATTTTTGCTTTTCTGCTTTTCCTCTTTTTTCGCTTCCCACATTCCTTTATTTACCTCAGCTGTCCCCAGTGGCTCAATATATCTATTTTACTGGAGCCACTGTTCGGGACAGGACATTTTCCTGTCCCGTAAATTTTTTCTATCTCCTATCCCCTCATATATCACCCCCTTTCTTCAAGTTTTGTATCATTTAAATATTATGCAAATCATAGATTAAAAATTGATTAAACTAAAATTAATTTTTTCTAAATTTTCAAAGACCATATATACTCAAAAAATTAGCTTTGGCAACATTATTCTAAATGTTGTTCCGCTGTCTGGACCGATTCTGCTTTCAACCTCTATTTTACCATTATGCGCATCTATGATCTGTTTGCAAATGCTGAGCCCAAGTCCATAACTTTTTTTCACCATTTCTTTAGCATTGGCTGAGCGGAAAAATGGCTCAAAAATATAAGGAAGGTCTTTTGGTGGTATGCCTATTCCTTGGTCTTTCACTTCCACCCAAGCCTCCTTCTCGTCCCCCCTTAGTACCACATCAATCTTCTTTCCATTTTTACTATATTGTATAGCATTTAAGATGATATTTTCAAGTACCTGACGAATTCTTTGCTCATCAGCGTTGATTATTATTATTTCATCTATTGCTTGAAAAGTCAAGGTTATATCTTTTTCTTGGGCTTTGATTTCAAAATCTTCTATCAGCTGAGCAAGGAGCTTTTTTAAATCCAGTGGTTTAAAGCTCATTTTTAGCTCGCCAGCTTCTGCTCTGCTTACTGTAATGAGGTCTTCAACTAGCCTGTTGATGCGGTCAACTTCTTCTAAATTAGAACACAAAATCTCCTGATACTCCTCAGGCGTGCGGGGTCGCATCAGGGCAACTTCCATATCTCCTTTGAGAATAGTAAGAGGGGTGCGAAGGTCATGAGAAATACCGCTTATGAGTCTGAGCTGTTTTTCCAGCTGTTCCCTTAATTTTTCTAGAAGCTGGTTTAGCCACCAGCCAACTTCTCCCAGTGCATCCTGCCAGTCATCAAAATAAACTCTGCTCTCTCCTCGCTCTTTGGCAAGAATTTTCAAACACCAAGATATTTGGTTAAGCTCTGCCCGCCTTATCCACAAAAGAGCGCTCACACCCAAAATAAGAGCTATAAAGAGCAATCCCGCTCCTAATAGTTTTAGCTTTAAATCTTCCTGCGAAAGCAAAATACCGCCAATTGCTCCTGCAAGAATAAGCAAAAAAGCTAAAATAGAAAATTTTAAAACAGGCTTTTTAAGGCTTATGGCGTTTAAGCCCAGGGGAATAACCGACTTTGTGGAAAGCTCTAAACTAGGAGCGGGATTTTTCATCTGCTTTTTCTTGACTGGATTTCTGTTCTGCCTCTTTAGGCACCTTTAAAACATAACCCACACCTCTCACAGTGTGGATTAATTTTGGCTCAAAATCACGGTCAATTTTATTGCGCAGGTAATTGACATATACATCTATCACATTTGAAAAAGTATCAAAGGTGTAATCCCAGACATGCTCGGAGATTTGCGTTCTGGTAAGCACCTTGCCAGCGTTCATCATAAAGTATTCTAAAAGGGCAAATTCACGATTGGTAAGTTTGATTTCTTTCCCTGCCCTTGTCACTTCTCTGGTAACTGTGTCCAAAGTTAGGTCTGCAACCTGCAGTTTAACTGGGGTCATAGTCTCGCCCCGACGAAGCAGAGCACGCACTCGGGCAAGAAGCTCGCTAAAAGCAAACGGCTTAGTGAGATAATCATCTGCTCCGGAATCAAGTCCTAAAACCTTATCATCAACAGAATCTTTAGCAGAAAGAATTAAAATAGGAGTGTTAATCCGCATCTGCCGAAGTTCCTTGCAGACCTCAATTCCGTTCTTTTTAGGAAGAATTAAGTCTAGAATTATAAGGTCAAATTTTTCATTCTCTGCAAGATACAAAGCCTCTTCTCCATCACGGGCTATCTCCACAATATATCCTGCTTCTTCCAATCCCCGCTTGATAAAACTTGCGACTTTATACTCGTCTTCAATAACTAAAATCTTCATTTTGTTATTATCTAAACTTGAATATCTTTTCTTGTCAAGCAATAAGGATTGTTAGAAAGCAAAATCCTCTAAATATCTTACCAGAAGGCGTAATCCCACTCCCGTAGCCCCTTTTCCAAGATATGGATGGTTTTCGTCGCTCCAGGCACAGCTGGCTATATCAAGATGCGCCCAAGCAATATCATTTTTGATAAATCGCTTTAAAAAGACCGCTCCCACAATAGTCCCTGCTTCTCTTCCTCTTCCCACATTTCTTATATCTGCAACTTCGCTTCTTACAAGCTCGTTGTAATCCTCCCAGAGCGGTAAAATCCAGCATCTCTCGCCTGAGCGCTCTCCTGCTTGACAGAGCGCGGAAAGGAGCTTTTCATTATTGCCCAAAAGCGCTATGGCATATCTTCCCAGCGCAATGGTCGCAGAGCCTGTTAATGTGGCAAGGTCTATTATTTGCCTTGGATTAAATTTCTGTGAATGATAAAGCGCATCTGCTAAAATCATTCTTCCTTCCGCATCTGTGCTTATGACTTCAACGGTTGTGCCATCTGCCATTTTAACAATATCACCCGGTCGCTGGGCGCTTCCGCTAGGCATATTTTCCACCAGAGGAATAACCGCTGTTATGTTTTTTTTAATTCCCAGCCGGGCGCAGGTGCAAATCGTGCCGAAAGCCGCACCAGCTCCTGCCATATCATACTTCATCTTCTCCATTCCATCTGAGCGCTTTAAAGATATTCCACCTGAATCAAAAGTCACGCCCTTGCCGACCAGGCAGATGGGTTTTTGGCTTCTTCCTGCTCCCTGCCACTCCAAAACAATCAGTCTTGGCGGTCGTTTGCTTCCTTGACCGACCCGCAGAATACCATTATAGCCCATTCTTGCCAGCTCTTTTTCATTATAAATTTTTAGCTTTAGTCCCAGCTCCTTTGCGGATTCTTTTGCCAGCTGGGAAAATTCCTCTGGTCCAAGGTCTGAGCCAGGAGTGTTGATTAAATCTCTTATTTTACTGTGCTCCTTGCCAATAATGTTTGCTTTGTTTATAATTTCATTTGCTTTTTTTGCCTGCGTTAAAAGCCAGATTTTTTGAAGAGCAGTTTTTGAGTTCGTTTTATAATTTTTGTATTTATAGGTTGCGAACCAAAGCGTCTCTGCGATTGCTCTTAAGATTTCCTTTTCTTCAAACTTGTTTATCTGTGGCACTTCTATTTCAAGCGATTTTACAGAGTAATTCTGGATTTTTTTGATTCCGCTGGCAAGAGCTTTTCTGAAGTTTTCCAGCTCTAGTTTATCTTCTTTGCCCAAGCCAGTTATAACTGCCAGCTTCCAAGGAGCTTTCTCCAAAAGCAAAATTTCTGCATCTTTTGGCTGGGCTTTAAAGCCTAGCTGGAATAATTTTTCAATCCCTTTTTTGCTCACTTTCTCCAGTTCGTCTTTTATACTGCTTTTTGGCTCGGCTCTCTTGGTGTAAAAAACAAGCAAAGCGTCTGCTCCTTTTGCCTTTGCTCTGGGTCTTATCTCCATTTTTCTCCTCCTTAAAATTTCATATTTTCTATGAACCTGTCCATAAATTCGGGGTCGGTTGCCAGCTCTATATGCTTGACCTTTTCTGCCAGCTGACAGGCGAACTCAAAAGCCTCAGAATGGAGAAGCATCCCTGCTCCTATACCAGCAGAATTGGCAAAACTGTAAATACGCTCTTTGGGAATTTCAGGTATCATTTTGAGGGCAAAAAGGTCGTCTATATTGATTTTAGCACCAAACGAGCCAGTAATGGTAAAGCGCTGGATTTGTGCTGGGCTGAGACCAAGCTTTTCCATAAGCAAATCAATGGAAGTGCGAATAGCGGATTTTGCCTTCTGCAATTCCCTTATATCTTTCTGCGAAAGATAAACATTTTCGCTTAACCAGAATTTTCCATCCTCGCTTTTCAGCCTTCCATCTCTGGACAATTTCCCCTCTTTTAGCAACAGGCTTGCAAGGCTCAAAAGCCCACTTCCTGTTATCCCTTTTGGAGCCTTTTCGCCAATTACCTCAGGCTCAATCTCTCCGCCTTTGCCTTTCCTGACCGCATAGATTGCTCCTTTAACTGCCCTAGTTCCGCACTCAATGTTTACTCCTTCAAAAGCAGGACCTGCCGAAGTGCTAGTTACTAAAATTTCTCTGCCATCGCTTACCATAACCTCACCGTTGGTGCCGAGGTCAACAGCTACCTGAGGCTCGGAGCGCAAGCCAAATCCAAGATAAACAAGACAGGAAAGAGCATCTGAGCCGACAAATCCGCCTAAAAGAGGTGGTAGCCACACCTCAATTTCCTTTTTAAAAAAATTGGTTTTTATTTTTTGTGGGCTTGTGTCAGTAGGCTGAAAGGGAAGGCGAGCAAGCCCTTCCACACTCAAGCCCAAAAGAAGATGATGCATAACACTGTTTCCCACCACAACTGCTCTCTCTACCTGTTTTAACTGGGTATTTTTCAAGCCTAGCCCAAGCACTGCTTCTTCTATGCTTGAGCGGGCAAGCAGTTTTAGCTTCTGGGCATTTCCTTCAAGGGCAGAAGCAATTCTTGAAATCACCTCTGCACCAAAACTGCTCTGCTGATTCAAAACCGCATAACCCCGATGAATAGCACCATCTTCAAGCGTAACCAAAAAAGCTCCAACTGTGGTTGTGCCCAAATCAATAGCCAGCCCAAAAGGACCTTTAAGCTCCTCAACAGGGTATTCTGCTGAAAAGATTTTATCTGTAAGAATGGCTTTTTGGGGAAGGGTTATCCGCACATCGCCTAAAACCACTGTTTGACAGGCAAGCCGATATCCAGCGGATAGGTCTCTGGAAGAAATAAGCTTGGTCTCTTTTTCATTGGCTGGGCTGAGCTTTCCCTCAGCCAGCACTCGGCATTTTCCGCAAACCCCTCTTCCTGCGCAGGGTCGGTCAATGAAAATTCCTTTGGCAAGAAGCAGGTCTGCAATGACCTGCCCGCTCTCTGCCTGAAATTCAAACTCCTCATCACCGCTGATTACTTTTATCTTTGCCATTGCCAAGATTTTAAAGATTTTTGAACAAAACCGCTAGTCCCTCTCTTGCCAATGCATAAAGCTCAAACGAGTTTTTTACCTGAAAAAGCCTTCTTAAAAGATAACTCGGGCGAAGGTAAAAATCTCTCACTGCTTGCTTTTTTAACTTAACCAGCTCCTCGCTGGTTAAATATCTGGTTTTTAATTGAGCGCTAGCGCCTGCTTGGTCCATTTGTTCATTAATAATCAGTTTTTGATTTAGCATATTTTTCCTCAGGTCTGTTAGGCTCCTTGCTACTGCCAGGTTATATGATACAAAGTCTGGCTCAAGCTCTTTTAAAAATTTCATTGTCCTTTGGATTGTCTCTCGGCTGTCTTCAGGAAGACCAATAATAGCTGTTGCCACAACCCTCAAACCCGCTTCTTTTGCTTCTCTCACCCCTTTTTTAATCTCCTCAATTCCATAGCCTTTGTTGTATGCTTTTAAAATATTTTCATCTGCACTTTCCACTCCCATAATAACTGTATGGCAACCTGAGGATTTAAGCTCGCACCAGAATTCCTTGGAATGGTCTGGTCGGACAAAAGCAGTATAGCTAAAGCCATATCTGGCAAAAAGCTCCATAACTTTCTGAGCGTGCTCTTTGTGTGAGCCAAAGCTCTGGTCAGCCAAAAAAAGCTCTTTAATACCAAGCCAGCGAAGGTAATCCAGCTCGTTCTCAACCTCGTCCAGTTTTCTCCTTGAATAACCGAGAGCGGACATTACGCAAAATTTGCATTTATGCGGACAGCCAAAATCAGTAAGGAAAGTAGCGAATTTACGACAGCGGGCAAAGGAAAAGAAATATCTTGGATATTGAAAAAGCTCCTGCCTTGTCCTTCCAACAGAATAAATTTTAGGAGTAAGAGCTGAAAACACTTTTATTCTGCTCCCGTCTTTTACTGCGAGCGAATCGGGCTCGCCATCTCCTTCAAGATAGTCTTTCAAGCCCGAGCTGATAAAGCGGAGCAGGATGCCATCTATAAACGGATTTCTTTCAAGCCATTTTTCTGGAGCTTCTAAAAGAGGCTCTCCGCTGAGAAAAATCTGACAAAATGAAAGATGGGATTTAATGGCTTGATAAAAATTCAAATCAGCCCGCAGGCTAACCAGCCCAACCAATCCCAAAATTAAATCAGGCTTAAATGATTTGATAATTTCAAGACATTTTTTAAAGCTCAAGCCCAAAGCAACAGCATCTATTACTATTAGCTCATTGTTTTCAGCTAAAATCCCACTTTGAAAAAGCAAATCCACAGGCGCAAAAAGATAGGTGCTTTTAGAGGTTTTGGAGCAGTAATAATCCCTGATTAACTTCTCATAAGCAGGTGGATTTAAAAGTATGATTTTCATTTTCCCAATGCCTGCTTTACTGCTTGAAAAGCCATCTCAGGACTTATTTTAGATAAACATTCTGGCTGAGAGCGAAAGCATCTTACTGTTTTGGCATTGTAAACAGTTATGCAGGGAGAACAATCAATGCCCAGATATAAAACTATATGCCCCTTGCCAATGGGTCCAAAAAGCACTGGCGTTTCTGGACCAAAAAAGCTGACGGTTTTTGTCCCAACAAGAGAAGCTAGATGGAGCGGACCTGAATCATTGGTTATGAGAAGTTTTGCCCCTCTAAGTAGCTCCACCAGCTCTTTAAGCTCAAGCTTTCCTGCCAAAGAGATGCAGTTGGTTTTATCATCAATCTGATTGGTGATGCTTCTGACAAATTCCCTTTCGTCATCAGCACCGATTAAAACCACTTTTCCCAACCCTTGTTTTAAAATCATATTGATAAGACTGATAAAATGCTCCCTTGGCCAGCGCCTCTCAAGAGCTATGGTAGAGGCATTGGGATTGATGACAATAATTTCATCTTGCAGTGAAATTCCTTCCTGCTCAAGTTTATCTTTTAGTCTCTTTTTTGCCCATTTATCTTCAGGAAGAGTAAAGTTAAAGGAGAATTCAAACTCTCCTTTGGCACTATGAGCAACAAGGTTAAAAAAGTTTTTGCTTGCGTGCCAGTAGGGGTTAAAAGGCACCCGTATGTTGTGCAATCCACCACGCCATACATCCCAAGAATGAAATCCAACCCTTATTTTTGCTCCTGAAAAATAACTGGCAAGAGCAGAGAAGCGGGTAAGGTATTCAAGGTCTATAACCACATCTGCTTGAAAGCGATGTAGCTGAACAAAAAAGCGAAGGATGCGCCAGAAAATTTTTATCGCACCTGCTTTAAGGTCAAGATAGATTGTTTGGTCAGCAATTGAAAGCATTTCCACTACCTGCTGATTGCGCTTGAGGGTGGCAAATCCCACTATCGCATCAGGATATACTTTTTTGAGCGTCTGAAAAACAGGAAGAGATAAAATCAAACTGCCCATTCCCCAGAATTTTATGACCAAAACCCGCTTGACTTTGCTGGGCGGTGTATCTTTTTTGAATAGAGAAAAAAACCTTAAAAGCGCACAGGCAGGATAGCCTACCCAGCGGTCAATCCATTTCATTGTGGAGATTTTCATCATCCCATCCACTCACGGAATTCTCTAGCCAGTTTATAAAGGTTCTTTATCCCACCGTATTTAAGGGTGATTTTTAAAATACCTGCCATTTTTTGGGGTGAGAAGTAAAACCTGCGAAAAGCCTCTTTTCTCAACTTCTCCACTTCCTCTGCGCTTAGCTGGGGAGTGGAAAGAACGCAGTAGTTCTGCTCAAATCTGCTCCAGTCCCAGCTTGTTATCCATCCTCTTTGCTTTGCCCATTCAAAAAGTTTTGAGCCAGGAAAAGGCACAGCGCAGTAAAATTGGGCAAAATCAACCGGTTCAGCAAGAGCAAAGCGAATGGTTTTTTCTATGCTCTCTTTGGTTTCTCCTGGAAATCCCAGCACAAAATGCCCTGTTACAGCCAGTCCTGCCTGCTTTGCCCATCTCACTGCGTTTCTGTTATCTTCAACAGTGGCTTTTTTGTTCATCAGCTTGAGTATCTGGTCATCTCCGCTTTCCAAGCCATAGCCAATCATCCAACATCCTGCTTGATAAAGGAGCTTGAGAAGCTCTGGGCTTACCTGGTCAGGTCGGCTGTTAATAACAAACCTCACCTTAAGCCCAGAGCGAATAATCTGCTCACACACTTCCCTTGTCCAGTTCGGATTTAAGGTGCTGGATTCTGCCCAAAAAAGAAAATCCTCTATACCAAACTTGGTCTTTGCCCAGTCCAGCTCTCTTACCACTTTTTGCGGGCTTTTTAATCTCAGCTTCTTTCCATAATAGGTAGCATCTGCACAAAAGATGTAATCAAAAGGACATCCCCTGCTAACCCCAACCATCAAAAAGGGCTTGCCAATAATGGGCATAAGATAAAGCTCTCTTTTAATAAGTTCCCAGCTTGGAAAGGGAATTTTATCAAGATTAAGCGGTGGTGGCTGGGGATTATGCTGAAAAAACAGCCCATTTCTAAAACTTATGCCCGGAACTTCTTTCCAGTCTTTTCGGTCGCGAATCTGCTCAGCCAAACATAATGCTGTATATTCCGGCTCTCCACGAATAATCCCATCAAGACCAGCGCCCTGCTTTAAAGTATCTTCTGGAAGAGCAGTGGGATGAATGCCAATAGCAAAAATCATAGCTTCAGGCACAGTCTGCTTGATTTTCTCCGCAGTCTTTAAATCTGAAACAATAGAGCCTGTGGCAGTATTGATTATAACCAGCTTAGGCTTATATTCTCTAACCTCTTCAGCCAACTGAACCAAATTGATTTTCTCAATAATGCAATCTTTGATTTTGCATTCAAATCCGTTTTCTATGAGAATGCTGGCAATGGTTGCAAGACTGATTGGTGGCCAGACCGCTCCCCAAGCGCTTCTTCTCTGCATACATCTTCCTTCCCGAACCATCTCCACACCATCTGCTGCTGGCGGATTGACCAAAAACACCCGCATTAGCTTCTCCTTAAAAGCTCCTTAAAAAGTCTCCACCAGAAAATATGAGCCTTTCTGAAAGTGGGCAGTTTGCTTTCTCCAGCTTTCCGCTCGTATTCGTGGACAGGAACTTCTCCCACCCGATACCCTTGCTTGAGCGCCTTAATCACCATTTCGTGCTCAATATCAAAATCATTTGCTTCCAAACCCAGCCAAATCCCCACCTCTCTGCGAATAGCACGGAAGCCATGAAGACAATCAGTAATCTCAACCCCAAACCACTTGCTGATTATAATAGAAAGAAGATTCCCTCCAAGGTCGCGGATTAAATGATTGATATTGGGATGAATATCATCAGACCCGCCACGCCAGCGGGAGCCTATGACTAGGTCTAGCTCATCTTTTAAAATCGGCTCTGCCAGTTTTGGTATATCTTTTGGGTCGTGTGAGCCATCTGCATCAAGAAAAACCACTACTTTTCCCAGCGCCCTTTCCAGACCCACTTTATAGCCATCGCCTTTTCCCAAGCCGTGGTCAAGAAATACCTTTGCGCCCATCTTTTCAGCAATCTCTCTGGTCCTGTCCGTTGAATGACCATCTACAACCAAAACCTCATCCGCATACTTTTTGGCTTTTTTTACAACCTCCCCAATGGTCTGCTCCTCATTTTTAGCTAAAATTACCGCACTGATTTTTACTTCTTTATCCTTCATATCTGATTATTAGTTTTTTAGGTGGATTTTTTATTCCCAAAAATCCAATTGGGTCATCTCCAAAAGGATATCTTACCAGCTCAGTTTTGGGAAAAGCCCGAAACCCTTTTAGATAATGAACCTTTATAACTATTAAACCTTTTTCAGGCTTCAGCTCGTCAAGATATATCTGGTCATAATCCATTTTTATAATCTTTCCTTTTCCAATCAAAAACCAATTGGGAGTGAGGTCAAATTCATAGACATCAAGGTCTAGAAAGTTAACCACCTTTTGCGCAAGAGGAAAACGAGAAAGCCGAGCCTTACTCTCCCTGCTCCATACCACCGCCCACTTAATATTGTAGAGCGCAATCATCTGGCTAAGTTCCTCATCAGAATAATCGCCAATAGGTTTTTCCAGAAAATATCCATCGTGAAAACTGACATAATGATGCCTGATAAAGGCATTGGGCAGAGGTCCGCCAACAAGGTAGCGTGGAAGGCGTGCAGGTAGCATTCCCACAAATCTGCTCGCTCCATAGGGAACTAATTTCCCCTCCCAGCGGTTTATGTCTTCCATCATTATTCGTGCTTTTAAATTGGTATTTTTCTCCAGCCATTTTTCAAGCTCCACAACTTTCGCAGGAAGATTGCTGGTAAGAGGAGATACTGCAAAAAGAAGCCTATAATTGGGAGAAAACTGAAGCAGAAATAAAAATCCAAAAAATCCCCATACCGCACTTCTTGCCAGACCTGATTTTTGCTCAATCCTTTTGCGAAGGCTCTCAAGACCTATCCCTGAGGCTAG
>CAZQJX010000079.1:0-11837 GCA_964592965.1 uncultured bacterium | reverse complement strand
GCAAAGGTTCACATTCTCACCCACACCCTTCATTATGGATTTGGCGTTTTTGAAGGAACCCGCTGTTATAAATGCGTAGATGGCTCTGCTATTTTTCGGCTGGAAGACCATCTCAAAAGACTTTACAATTCTGCCCAAATTCTTGGCTTGGATGTGCCTTTTTCCTTTGATGAGTTGATTGAGGCGAGCAAAGAGCTGGTTCGTATTAATGGCTTTGAAGATTGCTATTTAAGGCACATTATCTTTATTGGCGAGGGAGAGATGGGCTTGGGCACAATGACCAATCCCATTCGAGTCGCTATTGCTGCTTGGAAATGGGGAGCTTATCTTGGTGAAGAAGGCTTGAAAAAAGGCATTCGCTTAAAAACCTCAAGCTACACCCGCATCCCCATTAATTCTTTTCCCAGCAAAGCCAAGGCAGTGGGAAATTACATTAATTCCATTCTTGCTAAAAGAGAGGCGCTAAAAGCAGGATATGATGAGGCGCTTATGCTGGATGAAAACGGATATGTTGCTGAGGCAAGCGGTGAAAACATCTTCCTTGTCTTTGATAACACCCTTATCACCCCGCCAGAAAGCTCCTCCATCTTAAATGGCATTACCAGAAAAAGTGTTATTCAGCTTGCTCGTGACCTCGGCTTTGAGGTGCGGGAAGAGACTTTTCCCAGAGATACGGTTTATATTGCGGATGAAGTTTTTCTCACTGGAACCGCAGCTGAGGTCACGCCTGTGCGGGAAGTTGATGAAAGAAAAATCGGCAAGGGAGTTGCAGGTCCAACAACCTTAAAAATTCAAGAGGAATTTTTCAAAATTGTTCACGGTGAAAATCAAAAATATAAAAACTGGCTGACATATATCTGACAAGAGCTGATGGCAAAATCCAAAAAAGCCCTTAAAGAGGAGCTAAAAAAAATTCTTTTAAAAAAGTCATTCAAGCTGGGAAGCTTTGTGCTCAGCTCTGGAAAGAAAAGCGATTATTACATTGACTGCCGAACAGCAACTTTAGACCCTGAAGGTCTCTGGCTCATCTGTCAGATTTTTCTTGACCTGCTGGCAAAGAAAAAAATCAAAGTGGATGCGGTTGGGGGATTGACTCTGGGCGCAGACCCGATTGTCGGCGGAATGGTTGCGCTGAGCAGGAGCAGAAAAAATCCTCTCCAAGGTTTTATTGTCCGCAAAGAAGTAAAAAAACACGGCACCCAGAAATTAATTGAAGGCAATCTGAAAGCGGGCTGGAAAGTAGCAGTGGTTGAGGATGTCATCACCACAGGCGCAAGCGCAATTAAAGCTATTGAATCTGCTCAAAAACAAGGTGCTAAGGTTAAAATCGTGCTTGCTGTTGTTGACCGAGAGGAAGGCGGAAAAGAGGAGATAGAGAAGCTCGGCATACCCGTATATAGCATTTTCACTGCCTCAGAGCTTAAAGCCTCCGCCCGAAAGCTAAAGTTCAGCTAAAAGGCACAATGAAGAAATCACTTTCATTTTTACCTCTGCTCATTATTTTTTTCTCCTTCCTTTCCTGCGCACCTAGCGTGGAGAAAATCCAAGCGGAACTTAAAATCCATCCTGAATGGGGAAAATATCTTCAGGTCAAGTTTATTCCCAGCAAGGATTTTCTCTGCGGAGCAAGCTCGCTGGCAATGCTCTTTTCTTATTACGGAAAAAAGGTGAGTGTGGAAGAAATTGCAGAGAAGTATTTTTCCGCCCGTGCGGGCGGTCTTTTTACTGTGGATTTAATTGCTTGCGCCCGTGAATACGGCTTTGAGCCTAAGGCAGAAAGCGGGGGCTGG
Organism: uncultured bacterium; assembly: GCA_964592965.1. Lineage (GTDB taxonomy): Bacteria > RBG-13-61-14 > RBG-13-61-14 > RBG-13-61-14 > DRUE01 > CAZKMM01. Next base: position 10,047 of record CAZQJX010000079.1, on the reverse strand, counting down.
GAAAAATTGAAAAAAGCGCTTGATGAGGAAAAGCCAGTGATTGTTTTTTACAATCAGCTTCCCGAGCCTTTGCCTGCAAGACATTTTGCCCTGGTGGTGGGATACTATCAAAAGGATGGCAATATATGGCTTATTCTCCATTCAGGCAAAAAGCCCAATCAGCTCATCAGCAAAAAGAAGCTAGAAAGAATGTGGAAAAGAACGGACTTTTGGATGATGACCATTCAGCCCAGCTCAAATAAAAGCCCTTTTTCAAAATGAATTTATTATGATTTAAAAACCTATAGCGATGAAGGAGTATCTTTTTGTTTACGGCACGCTTCGGGGAAAGGCTCTTGGCAAATTTATTGGCAAGGGCAAAACCCAAGATAAGTTTGAAATGTATGACTGCGGATTTCCTTACATTATCCCTTCGGAAAATGGCTTTCAGATTGTGGGAGAAGTTTACCTTGTTGACCAAGAAACTTTTAAAGAAATTGATTATTATGAAGGAGTTGAAACCGGGCTATATAAAAGAGCAAAATTCAAAATTATCCTTGACAGCAATGAAACAATCACCGCTTGGCTTTACTTCCGAAGCTCTCCCCTTGAAAAAAGCATTAAAATTGAAGGTAGTGATTGGATTGAGTGGAAAAGAAAGCGCAATAAAAGCTGAATTCTTTCACCGCAAAAACCGACCATTCATTTCCAGACCTCACTAAATCTGCACAAATAAAAAATATTTGCTTTTGTTTAGCTCTGTTTTATGTTAATTTAATGGTTGATGCCTAAAAAAATTGTTGAAAAAATCATTGATGACACTAAAGAATATCTCTTTGCTTTAAAAGAGCTGGGAGTGGACAAATTGGAGCGGGAGAAGACCGACCCTGAATTCAAGCGCAGGTCGCAAGCTCTTGCCCGCCTAAAAAAACAGGTTGAAAACTGCCAAAAATGCCCTCTTTTTAAAACCCGAACCAATGTGGTCTTTGGCGAAGGCGACCCCTGCGCTGAAATAGTCTTTGTTGGAGAAGCTCCGGGAGAAAAAGAAGACCTGAGCGGAAAGCCCTTTGTCGGCTCTGCTGGAAAAATCCTCACTGATATAATTGAGCGAGGAATGAAGCTGAAAAGAAGCTCTGTTTATATCTGCAATGTGCTCAAGTGCAGACCGCCCAAAAACCGTGACCCTAAGCCTGAAGAAATTCAAGCCTGCAAGCCCTTTTTAGAAAAACAACTTAAAATTCTAAAGCCAAAGGTGATTATTGCTTTGGGCAAATATGCCAGCTGGTGGCTACTTAAAACCAGCGAGCCCATCACCCGGCTTCGGGGCAGATGGGGAGAATATGAGGGAATACCAGTAATGCCCACTTATCATCCTGCTTATCTGCTTCATAATCCTAAGGGAAAAAGAGAAGTCTGGCAAGATATAAAAAAAGTTTTGGAATATTTAAAAAGGAGCAAGCAATGAAAAAGTTTTTTCTCCTTCTGCTTGCTTTTCTCTTTAGTTTTTCAGTGCGGGCAGAAAAAATTTATCTTTTAAAGATTAACGGCATTATAGATAACGCGATTGCAGACTATGTTAACAAAAGTATTGAACAAGCAGAAAAAAAAGGAGCGCTTGCTCTTGTTATTACTCTGGATACACCCGGTGGAGTGCTTCAAGCAACCAAAGAGATAGTTAAAAAATTCTTTGCCAGCAAAATCCCGATAGTGGTTTATGTATATCCAAAAGGAGCGAGTGCAACTAGTGCAGGTATGATGGTCACTATTGGAGCTCACATTGCGATTATGGCACCGGGAACCAATATAGGCGCAGCGCATCCTGTTCTGATGCCTTTTATGGTTCAATATCAACCAGTTCCAGAAAACGATGTAATGATGAAAAAAGCCACCCAAGATACTGCTGGTTGGGTGCGAAGCATTGCCCAGGAGCGAGGAAGAAACGCAGATTGGGTGGTAAAGGCAGTTAAAGAAAGCTCTTCCATTACTGCCCGTGAGGCGCTTAAACTAGGCGTGATTGATGGAATTGTTGAAGACCTTGACCATCTTCTTGATTTCCTTGATGGCAGAAAAGTTAAGCTCAGCAAAGAAAAAACCATCATCCTTCACACCAAAGATGCTCGGCTTGAAGAACTGAAAATGACCCTTGCCCAATCCCTTCAGCATATAATTAATAATCCAAATGTGATTTTGATTCTGCTTTTAATTGGAGCGCTAGGGGTCGCTGTTGAACTCAAAGCACCCGGGATGATTTTTCCCGGAGCAATAGGTGCTGCCTGCATTCTCGTTGCCCTACTTGCTCCAAATCTCCCTATCAATTATATTGGTCTTGTTCTGATTGTTGTTGGTGTTGCTCTTTTAATTGCAGAAATCTTTATTGTCAGTCACGGATTGCTTAGTATTTTTGGAATCGGCTTTTTGATTTACGGTTCTCTTATGCTATTTGAAACACAAAGGAGTTGGAATGTGAGAGTGAGCTGGTCAGTCATTTTACCACTGGTCGCTTTTGTGGCTTTCTTTATTCTTATCATTGGAGAAAGGGTCTGGCGTGCTCATCGTGCAAAGGTGCAGATTGGATATGAAGAGCTTAAAGGTATGGAAGGTGAAGCCATCACTGACCTTAATCCCAAAGGAAAGGTTTTTATTCACGGAGAATATTGGGAAGCTGAAAGTATAAACGGTGAAATCAAAGCAGGAGAAAAAATAATTGTTGAAAATGCTGACAGATTTATTCTTAAGGTAAAAAAGCTCAACTGAACTAAAAAGGAGGAAAACAAATGGGAGGTGGAATTTTCGGAATAATCCTGATTGCAATCTTTATCATTATCCTTTTGAGTATGGCAATAAAAATTCTGAAAGAGTATGAAAGAGGGGTGGTCTTCCGTTTAGGACGAGCGCTTCCTCGCCCTAAAGGACCGGGATTAATTTTTATCTTTCCATTTATTGATAAGCTTGTTCGGGTAAGTTTAAGAACTGTAGTGATGGATGTTCCTCCACAAGATGTCATCACCAAAGACAATGTTACCCTGAAAGTAAATGCAGTGGTTTATTTCCGGGTGATGGACCCGCTTAAAGCGGTAATTCAGGTGGAAAATTACCTTTATGCTACCAGTCAGTTGGCACAAACAACGCTTCGGTCAGTTTTGGGGCAGGCACAGCTTGATGAAATTCTTGCTGAGCGGGAAAAGCTTAATCAAGAACTCCAAAGTATTTTGGATAAACATACAGACCCCTGGGGGGTTAAGGTGACCGCCGTTGAAATCAAGCATGTTGACCTTCCACAAGAGATGCAGAGAGCAATGGCACGACAGGCAGAAGCAGAGCGAGAGCGAAGAGCAAAAATTATTCATGCGGATGGAGAGCTTCAAGCTGCAGAGAAGCTGAGAATGGCAGCAAATACTATTGCTCGTAGCCCAATAGCTCTCCAGCTCAGATTTCTCCAAACCCTTACTGAGATAGCTTCTGAAAACAATTCCACCACTATTTTCCCAGTGCCCATTGAGCTGTTCCGACCGTTTATGGCACCGCTTCTAACTGAAGAAAACAAAAAGGAAGATAAACCTGAATAATTAAGGGGGGAATAAATTGGCTTGGTTTAAGAAGAAAAGCCAAGATGAAAAAAAAGCAGAAGAAAAAAAACTGCAAGCTAAGTCCATAAAAGGACCTGGATGCTTTTATTGGGTGCTTATAATCTTTATTCTCATCCTAATTGCCGGGATTTTGGGATTTAGCCTTAAAAAAGTAGAAGCAGATGAAGTTGGTTTAAGGGTGATTAAGCTTGGCTTGGGAATATGGAAAACAGGTCCTGAATATGCCAAACCCCTTCCACCAGGATGGCATCCTATTTTGCCAGGATTCCACGAGTTCGTGGTTTATAAAAAGAATCTGCAAACCTTTGAAATGACCTCAAAAACAGGTGGAATACGCAAACCAGATTATCCATCTCTTGAAGTGAGAACATCTGACGGATACAAAGTAAAGGTTGATATAACCATTCTCTATCACATTCTTGAGGGTAGAGCTAATCTTGTCCGTATCTACTACCGAGATGACCAAGAAATAAAAGCCAAAGGCATTCAGGCTGTTGCTCCGGGAGTGCTTCAAAATAAATTTAGCGAATTAAAGCATGCTGAGGATTTTTACAATTCCCCGCTTCGCACCCAAAAATCAGAAGAGGCTCGCAAAATCCTCAACGATTATTTCTTTAAACAAGGAATTGAAATCCTTGATGTAATAATAAGAGACTTTGAATTTCCAGAAGAATATGAAGAAGCTATCTTGCGGAAAGTCTTAGCTGAACAGCTCAAGCGTGTCCAGGAAGCTGTTGCCAAAGCAGCCCAAGCAGAAGCAGAATGGAAAAAAACTATTGCAGAAGCAGATAGAGATGCACAAATTGAGCGTGCTCAAGGAGAAGCTGATGCTAAAAAGCTTGAAGCAGAAGGAGAACGAATTAAAGCAGAACTTATTGCAGAAGGGAACAAAAAACTTCTTGAAGCACAGGCAAAAGGAAAAGCAGAGCTGGTGCGAGCTTTAGCGGGAAGAGGTGGAAAAATCTATGTGGGATTGGAATACGCAAAAGTGCTGGAAGGAACCGAACTTCTTATTCTTCAATCTGGCAAAGGTGGAGTTAATCCGCTGGATGTAGAAAGAATGCTTGACCTCTTTGAAAAGAAATAAGGGGGTAAAAATGAGAGGTAAAGCAGAAATTGGAATAGCCCTTATTACCTTGGCTTTTTTGGGCTTTGGATGCATTCAAGTAGCAGGTGACGAAGTGGGTGTAAGGGTTTGCAATATTTATAAAGGAGTGGAAAGAAAAGCCAAAAAGACAGGCACATATTTTTACATTCCAGGATTATTTGATTTCTATATCTTTCCCAAAACTCAGCAAAAGTTGGAGATGGTGGAAAGTGAGCTACCAGCTCCTAAAGCAGAAGTTGGTGAAAAATTAAAAGGTGAAGCAAAGAAAACTTATGAGCTTGAGCTCTCACAAATAGAAGCACAAATGAAAAAAATCCAAGAGGTTAAAGTCATACCTCACAAGCGAGCAGAAGGCAGGAAGAATATTCGGCTCAAAACTGCAGATGGAAATGATGTTTGGGTAGATGTAACAGTTGCCTATCAAATAATAGAGAATCTGGCACCTGTTTTAGTGCAAAAAATAGGCACAAATATGAAAGCGGTGGAAAGACTGGTAGGAGTAGAAACACGAGGAGTAATTAGGCAGGTTTTAGGAGAACTTGACACCGAGGAATTTTATAGCTCAGAGCTGAGAGAGGGAAAAATTGAGCAGGCGAAAGAGCTTTTAAATAAAAAGCTCAACCCGCTCGGCATAAGAATTAACAGCCTTGCCTTAAGCCAATTCCGATTTTTACCTGAATATGAAGACTTACTTAGAGAGAAAGCGCTTGCTGAGCAAAAGAGGCTAGAATATGAACAGTTAAAACTGGCAGCAGAAAAAGAGAGAGAAGCAAAGATTGCCAAAGCAAAAGGTGATGCTGATGCTATGCGGGCTCTGGCAGAAGGAAAAAAAGAAAAACTGCGCTTAGAAGGAGAAGCAGAGCAGTGGGCATTGATGGAAAAGGCTAAAGCAACCCAGACCAAACTTATCAAAGAAGCCCAAGGACTTCAAAAACTCACGAAAAGCTTAGCAGGTGCAGGCGGAGAAAATCTTGTGGCAAGAGAACTGGCGAGAGTATTAAAAGGGAAAAAGATTATTATTGTTCCTGGGGAACCAGGAACAATTAACATAATGAACCTTAACGAACTGCTTCAAACCTATGCAGGGTTTAAAGCTTTAGAACAAACAAAAAAAACTAAAAAATGAAGAGGAAGTTTGCAAGTTTAAAGACAGCTTCATCTAATGAGTTAATTGTTGGAGTGGGGTTTTTTATATTTAGTCTTTTGCTTTTCTTCTTGATTAACCGTGAAAAACTTATTTATATTTTAATAGCAATTTTAGCAGTCTTGGTTTTAGCTTGGGCACAATTTGATGTAAAGCGTTGGGTTTATTTATCTTTTCTTTTCATTCCTCTTTCACCCTCCCTTCCTTTATATAAAGTTAAACTACCGGTAAGTATTGAATTTAGTGATATTATCGTTTGGCTGACTATTTTAGCTTTTATCTTTAATTATGCTTTAGGAAGGTTTAGAGAAAAGGAGTGGGATGTTTATCTAATGATACCATTTGGAATTTTCTTTTTTGTCAGTGCGGTTTTCTCTTTACTTTCATATTACCGCCACTATCAAATTTTTTTGATACTTAACGGATTTGGCCATCTTTTTAAGTGGATAAGTTATTTTGCACTCTATTTTATTATTCACAAGACTTTTACTAAAGCTAAAGATATTATTTCCCTCCTGCGTTTTATCTTACTGGCTTTTTTCTTAGGGTCTCTTATTGCCATCATTCGTTATTTCTCTCTTACCAAGGGTGCCCTTGTTTTGTATCGGGTAGGGGGGCTATTTGAAGGAATTAATAGTTATGCGGTAGTTTTAGCTATCTTGCTTATCTTTTACTACAACCTTATTCTTCAAGGTCAAGCTCAAAGAATTTTTCCCCTGCCTTTGGTTGTTATATTTTTGAGCTTTATTTTGTTTTCCCTAGTTTTAACTTTTTCCCGTACAGGCTGGATTACTTTGTGGCTTTTTGTTATTTTTCTAACATTTTTTAGAGGAAGAAGAACTTTAGGAATCGGTTTAATCTTTCTTTCTGCATTAACATTTTACTTAATGCGTAATCCCGTTCAGAGAAGAATAGAGATGACTATTGAAAATCCTGCCAGTGAAGAAATTCCTGTTGATTTAGGTGAGAGAGATAAAATTTGGAAAACCACATTAAAAAAGATACGACGCCATCCGTTTAGTGGTGTTGGCTTTTTGAATTTTTCTCAAAGCGTGTTAGCGACAACTCCACACAATCAATATCTCGCCTTAATAGCTGAGCTAAGTATATTTGGCTTTTTTGCGTTTATATATCTAATTTACCGTCTGCTCCGGGCTATTTATTTTTTGTATCGTGTTCAGCCAGCAGGCTTTTTTAAGGACATCTCTTTTGGGGCGGGACTAGTTTTATTAGCCCTGATTTTTGCATCGTTTGCAGGAGAGTTCTTTTATTCCTCTCCTATATTAGCGGTTTTTCTTGGGCTTTTTGCCTCTGCTCGTGTGGGATATGATATTGTTAACGAGATGGTTTTAACGCAAAAACGCTCTTTAATTTTACTTCGCACTCCTTATCAAATCTACCAAGGGAGATAAAACTTGTAAAATCTTAAATATAGACTGATATATGATTTATTTACCCTGCTTTTAGTTTTTGCAAAAATGAATTGCTGGGCTATAAAAAATCATCTTTAAAATTTATAACAAAATTAAATTTTTCTTGAAAAATTTTTTGCTAAAGTTAAAATAACAAATATAAATGGAAAAACAGGAAAAGATTCAAAAATTACTTGAGCAAGGACTTTATCATTATGGTCTTGGAGAAAGCGGAGTTGCGGTTGAGCTTTGGAAGCAGGTTTTAGAAATAGACCCTGAAAATGAAACCGCCCGTGAATACCTTGAAATTGAGCTTGGTAAAGATTGGCAAAAAAAGCTCGGATTGGTGGAAAAAACTCCCCAGCCTGAACCTCACGACCTGATACCGGAAAAACTTTCTCCAATAAGTGATGAGCTTATAAAAGCAAAGGACTTGCTTGAAGAGCAAAGATATGATGATGCTCTTAAGATTTTTAATCAGCTTTCTGAGACACCAGCTGAAGACCAAGTGCTCGCACAGGCGCTCTTTGAGCTTACCAAAGCTCATCTGATAAAACACTTTTTAGATAAAGTTGGCGGCCTCTCTAAAATACCGTATCTAAAAATCAGCTTAAATGAGCTTAGAAATTTTGACCTAAGTGAAGAGCAGGGTTTTGTTCTTTCCTTAATTAATGGCGAAATGACTTTAGAGGATATTATTCTTTTAGCACCTCTTCCGCCCTTTAGAATTTTCCAATTTATCCGTCAATTTTTAGAACAGGGATTAATTGAACTTAAAGGCTAAAAATGAGCACCCTTGACAAAATAAGAAGCTTTCCAGAAAAAACCCGCACTGCCCTAGCTTATTTTGATGAGCCGATATTAATCTGCGACCCAAAAGGGATTTTAGTTTACATTAATCCTCAAGGCGAGAAAAATTTTGGACTTGATTACAGAATGGCTGTAGGGAGAAGTATTGCAGAGCTTTTCCCTGAAACTGTTGCTCAAAGCCTACTTTTGGGACTGGAAAGGCTGAAAAAAACTGTCCGTGCTCAACGGATATTAGTAGCTGAAAATGAGCGGGGATATTTTGCTCATCTTAATCCTATCCATCAGGATAATAAACTTTTGGGCGCAATTATTTGCCTTCGCACTGAAACCGATGAAGAGATGCTTCAGCGACTCAACCGCTCCCTTTTTGAAAGCCTTCTTGACCAAGTTTATAAGCCCATCAATCAACTTACTATGCTCTTCAGTCGAGAACTTAGTGACCAGAAAGAGTTTGAAAAACTTTATATGCACTCGCAGGAACTGGTTAAAAAATCAATCTCTGCCCTTAACCATTTAATTGATATTTCGCCGATTTTGATTGGGAAAATTCGTCTGGCAAAAAACCGCTTTCATCCGCTGAGAGTGCTCAAACTGGCGGTGCGGTCTTTTCGGGCTCGGGCAGAAAGAAAAAATATCCTTCTTCTCAGACTTGACCATAAAGAGCTCGGTGAGGTGCTTGGTGATGAAGCTAAAATCAACCGTGTTCTTGTCATTTTTCTTGACCAATTTCTGGAATACACGCCTTCAGGAGAAATTATCACTCTCAGTGTTGACCTCAAAAATGACCCCACCTCCACCCTTATTTATTCCATTTCTTCAACTGGAATGAAAGAAGAATATAAAAGCCGAATTCTTCCCAGAGTGAGCTTTTCATCTGATTATATGAAATTGAATTTAAAGGAACGACAATTCCAAATTAATCAAATCATTGCCAGCAGACTTATCTGGGCAATGAATGGAGAAATGAAAATGGCATCACTAGATAATGGTGGCATATGTCTTAGCTTTGCTCTTCCCATTAAGCTGGCTGAAGCATAAACAGACTTAATCAATAAATCTCTGAATGTAATTTTTCACCTCTTCTTTTCCTCTATAAATTCCAAAATGCCCTTCGCAAAGAATATCTGCCTCAAGAGAGATAAGTTTACGAAGACTCTTTTGATACTGCTCCTTATTTGAACCTAATGCAGGGTGAAGTGGTCCATGAACATCCTGACCAAAAAGCACCCTTTTCCCTGCTCGGTCAAGATAAACTGCTATTGAACCTGGAGAATGACCCGGAATATAAAGCAAATGAAGAATCTCTCCATCAACTTTTATTTCCATCTGTTCATCATTAAAAACTCGGTCAACATAAACTGGCTCGGGTTTAATGCCATACCATATTCCAGCAGTCAGAATCGGGTCGGCTTTTTCTAAAATCTCTGCACAGCGTTTGTGAGCAATAATCTCCACTCCCAATTTATGTTTAAACGCATTCGCACCACCGCTGTGGTCAATATGGCAATGGGTAAGAATAAGCTTTTTGACCTTTTGCGGAGAAAGTCCCAATGATTCTATCTGAGCGATAATTCTTTCTACTGAATCTCCAGCACCGCTATCAATAAGAACCAGCTCACTGGGAAATTCAATCAGATAAACGCAGGCATCTTCACTAGCAGTAAGCTCAGGTGAACCCACTAAATAAATTCCCTGCCAAATCTTTTCTGCCATCACTTAATCAGGCTAATCTGAAAAATAATAAAGCTCAAGTTGCAGATAAAGTGAAAAAGCACTGAAGCAAGCAAAGAATTGGTTTTTTCCCGTAGCCAGCCGAAAATCAGGGCAGGAAAAAATACAAGTAGCCGAACTGGCTCTACCCGAGAAGAAAAATGAGCAAAAGCAAAAAACAGGCTGGCAAAAACAAGCCCCCAGCCTACCTGGGCAGAAAAAAATTTTTTATTCCTCCCAAAAAACTGATTGAGTCTTCCTTGAAGATAAGCACGAAAAAACCACTCCTCTGGAAAA
>CAZQJX010000078.1:0-11960 GCA_964592965.1 uncultured bacterium | reverse complement strand
AAGATTGACCTTCTCACCATTGATGGTGCTCCGGGTGGAACTGGAATGAGCCCTTGGCGGATGATGTGCGAATGGGGTATTCCTTCCATTTATCTTCATTCTATGGCTTATGAGCTTTGTCAGAGGCTTGCCAGCAAAGGAAAATGGGTGCCTGATATAGCTTTTGCCGGAGGCTTTTCCACAGAAGACCATATCTTCAAGGCAATCGCTCTTGGTGCTCCTTATTGTAAAGCAGTATGTATGGGAAGGGCACTGATGATTCCGGGAATGGTGGGAAAGAACATAGAGCGCTGGCTTAAAGGAGAAGATGGCGGATTGCCCAAGAGCGTGGCTAAATACGGAAGTAGCAAAGAAGAAATCTTTGTCTGCTATGAGGAGCTTAAATCCAGATATGGCAAAGAGGTGGATAAGTTTCCGCTCGGAGCGGTTGGAGTTTATAGTGTGGTTCAGAAACTAAAAGTCGGGCTTCAGCAACTGATGGCAGGAGCAAGAAAATGGCGGGTGGATTTGATTTCCAGAAAAGACCTGATTTCTTTGACTGAAGAATGTGCCAAGATTACAGGAATTCCTTATGTAATGGATGCCTATCGGGAAGAGGCATTGCAGATTATTGATTCCTGAGACAGGCTCAAGCAAAATCAGGGGGGCGGGAAATTCCCGTCCCCTGATTTTTATCTTTTTCAAGTTTTTTATGCTTTGAGCCTAAAACCCTCCCTCCAAAAATCCCGCAGGGTCTTTTTAGAGATATTCTCTTGTTCAGCTGGGAAAATAAAGCTGAAACACCAGCCTGAAATTACTACTGACACGGTAGCAATCACTCCAATCATCATTGGCTCCCAAGGAAATTTCAGCTTGTTTAATTTTTCCGAATTGATTCCCAGATAGCTAAGGCTCCCCCAAAAAGTAATAATTAACCCCACTATCACTCCCAGCCATACTCCCCGAGAATTAGCGGTTTTGAAAAACAGCCCGAGCGCAAACAGTCCAACAATGCTTCCACCAAGAATGGAAAAAATCCGAAAGTAAAACTCAAGAAATGTTCCTACCCGAACCATTGCTAGAGCAATTATAATTCCGAACAAGCCCCAAAAGAGCATAAGCAGGCGGGAAATAAAAAGATTTTTCTTACCATTCATCTCTTGTTTTCGTCTGAAATAAAGGTCGGTTATAACCAAAGTGCTCAAGGTAGTCATAGAGGAATCAAGCGTGCTCATTGCTGCTGAAAAGAGCCCGGCAAGGAGAATTCCAGAGATACCCGCGGGCAAAACGCTGGCAATGAAATAAGGAAAGACCTTATCTGGCTTGTTCTGGGCAATAAATTCAGCCACCTTTGGGTCTGGATGATGGTAAAAATAAACATAAAGGCAGGTGCCCACCAGCATAAAAAGTGCCCATATCGGCACACTTGCAAGGCTTCCTAAAAGAGTGGCTCTTTTAGCTTCTCGGTCTGTGCCAACACACTGATAGCGCTGAACCTGATTTTGATTGACACAAAGAAAATAAAAGAAATTTACCAGTCCACTTAAAAACAGCACCCAAAAAGTTGGATAGGAAAGAGAAGGGGTAAAATCAAATGTCTTTAGCTTGCCCATTTTATAAGCATCTTCAATTAACTTGAAAAATCCTCCGTCTATATGACCAGCGATATAAATCACACTGATAATCCCACCAGCAAATAGCACCAAAGTTTGAATAACATCTGTCCAGATAACTCCTTCCATTCCACCAGCAGTTGTGTAAACAACAGTGATTACTCCAACAAGCAAAATAACCAAAACAATATCAAGACCGCTAATAGTAGAAACTACCAGCGAAACCAGATACATTATGGTTGCGAGTCGGGTGAGCTCAAAGATGATTAAAGAAGCAAGCGCATAAATTCTTATTCCCAAGCTGAACCTTGCTTCCATATATTCAGTAACTGACATACGCACCCAGCGCCGATAAAAAGGCACTACTGCCAAAAAGCCCACCGCTACAAGAAAAACCAAAGCAAATCCCTGAGTTAAATACTGCCAGTCGCTGATAAACGCCTTGCCCGGATAGGCAACATAAGTGACGCTGGAGATGCAAGTTCCCAGAATAGATAATCCAACTGCCCAACTAGGCGCTTTTCTTCCTGCCAGAAAATAATCCTCGGCATCCTTTTTCTTCCTTCCCAGCCAGAAGCCAAGAAAAAGAATAAGCAGAAAATAAACGCTCAATACTAAAATGTCTATCCAGCCAATAAGCATAGGCATAAATTTAGCTAAAAAATTTTTATGTGTAAAGCATACCTTGAGAAATAAAAGGGTAAAAATTATAATATTGAAGAAATGGAGCGTAGGGTCAGCAACCAAGAAATTGCTCAGGTATTTTCAGAAATAGCTGATATTCTGGAGCTGAAAGAAGATAATCCCTTTAAAATCCGTGCTTACAGAAAAGCAGCCAGCTTGATTGAAAGCCTGGAAAAACCCCTCTATGAAGTAGATGACCCGCAAAAACTTCCCGGCATCGGCAAGGAGCTGGCAGAAAAAATCAAAATTCTGCTTCGGGGCGAGACCCTTCCCACCCTAGAAAAGCTCCGCAAAGAAATTGAGCCCGGGATGCTTGAGCTACTTAAAATTCGTGGGCTTGGTCCCCGTCGGATAAAAACCCTTAATCAAAAGCTAGGAGTAAAGGATATAAATACACTTCGCCAAGCATTAGATAATCCTGCTATTTTAAAGCTTCCTGGATTTGGCAAAAAGCTGGTTGATGACCTCAAGCAGAGCCTGCGGGAGTTTCAGGAATATTCCCAGCGAACCCGCTTGGACATTGCCAAAAAACAGGCAGATGAGCTGGTGGAATATCTCAAATCCGCACCTGGAATCAAGCAGATTGAAGTAGCAGGAAGCCTGCGGAGAAGAAAGGAAACAATCGGAGACATTGATATTTTGGTCACGGGAAAAGATGCGCAGAAAGTAATGGAGAGGTTTGTTAACTATCCAAAGGTTCGGGAAGTGCTGGCTAGGGGTGATACTAAAAGCTCAATTGTTCTTGAAAGTGGAATTCAAGTGGATTTAAGGTTTTTTGACCCTGAAAGTTTTGGGGCAGGGCTGTGCTATTTTACTGGCTCAAAGGCGCACAATATTGCGGTTCGCACCATTGCCAAGCAAATGGGTCTTAAAATTAGTGAATACGGTGTTTTTCGTGGAGATAAAAAAATAGCGGGAAAAACCGAGGAAGAGGTTTATAAAACTTTGGGGTTAAATTTTATCCCGCCTGAGCTCCGTGAGGATAGAGGAGAGATTCAGGCGTCAAAAGAAGGAAGGCTACCTAAACTAATTGAGCTTTCTGACATTAAGGGAGACCTTCACATTCATTCCAAATGGAGCGACGGCAGGCACAGCATTGAAGAGATTGCCAAAAGGGCAAAAGAGCTCGGCTATAAATACATAGCTATCTCAGACCACTCCAAATCGCAGTATCAGGCAAAGGGGCTGGATGAGAAAAGGCTTTTAGAAGAATTTGAGGAAATTGACCGAGTAAACAAAAAAATCAAAGGAATAACTATCTTAAAAAGCGTTGAGCTGGATATTTTAAAAGACGGCGAGCTTGACCTAGACCCAGAGGTATTGAAAAAAGCAGACCTGGTTATAGGAGCAATTCACGCCAACTTTAATCTATCCAGCTCTGAGCAAACCAAAAGATTGGCTCGGGCATTTGAAACTGGTTTGATTAATATTTATGCTCATCCCACTTGCCGGCTTATTGGAGAAAGGGAGCCAATAGAAATAGACTGGTCTGAGCTTATTCCATTGCTTCGCAAGTATAATATTGCTATTGAAATAAATGCTAGTCCGCATCGGCTTGATGCCAGCGGAGAGCTGGCTAAGTACCTTAAAGACAATGGAATAAAATTCGCTATCGGAACAGATGCTCATACCATAGGAGCGCTTTTGGAAATGGAATACGGAGTTTATACTGCCCGAAGGGGCTGGCTGGAGGCAAAAGATGTAATCAACACTTGGAGCTTGAATCAGCTTAAAAACTGGCTAGCAAGAAAATAATGGAACTTTTGGTAAAGAAAAAAATCTTTATCTTTGGGAGGAGCAATGGCTAAACTCGGTATTGTCAAAGAATTCTTCCAATTTTTGCGTGAGAAAAAGCTTTGGTGGATCACACCCATTGTTCTTATCCTTTTGGCTTTGGTGATTATTATTATTCTCACGGAAAGCAGTAGCATTATGCCTTTTATCTATGCAATTTTTTAACCCCGCTTGCCAATGGGTCTTCAATTTAAATCCCTCAAAAAAGACCCTTTTCGCTGGCTTTATCCTTTGCTTTTGTTTCTGCCTATGTTTGCCTGCTGGTGGCAGGTGGTTTTTGCCAGATTTAATTTTGACGATGTGCCTTTAATTATTGAAAACCCATATCTTCGCTCCCTGTCTGGTCTGATTCCGCTTTTAAAAACAGGAAGACCCATAAGGGCTATAACCTTCTGGATTGATTATCATCTCTGGGGACTGGATGCTCGTGGATTTCATTTCACCAATCTGCTTTTGCATTTTTTAGCGGTGCTTATAGGATATTTCCTCTTACTGAAATTGATTAAAAAAAGATGGGTGGCATTTTTATCCTGCTTCATCTTTTCAATTCACCCTGTGACCAGTGAGGCGGTTATAGGTATTGCGCATCGCAAAGAGATTTTATGCCTGCTTTTTCTTTTTCTCTCTTTGCTTGCTTTTTTAAAAGAAGGGAAAAGGCGATGGATATGGGTTTTGCTCAGCTTCTTCTTCTACCTTCTGGCAATATTCTCCAAACAGGTGGCTATAACCTTTCCTTTGCTGGCAGGTTTGATTTATTTTCTCTTTAAAAAACCTGCTATTGGTTTCAAAAGGCTTTTGCTTGAGCTCGTGCCTTTTGTTATCTTTCCTCTGCTTGCTGTTTTTCTGGCTTTTTCAGACTTCAAGCTCTTTGCCTTTTTCCCGCCACCAGATGTTGCCAGCTATAAATACATTCAGGTTTTAGCTACACAGATGAGCTGTTTTCCCCGCTACCTTAAGCTCTGCTTTTTTCCTGCCCATCTTCAAATAGATTATTATGTTGAGCTTTTAAACAGCTTCTTTGCTCCAAAGTCGCTGTTAGGAATTTTTACCTTTATTGCTTGCTTTGTTTTAGAAGGATTTCTGCTTAAGAAAAAAAGCCTTTTTGCTTTTGCCTTTGGCTGGATTTTAATCAATCTTCTTCCTGTAATGAACTGGATACCAGCAAATTATTTCCTTGCAGAAAGATATCTATATATACCTCTTTTTGGCGTGGGATTAACTTTGGTTTTGCCTTTTGAAAAAGCCGGAGCAGTCTTTTTAGAGCTCATCAAAGAAAAGCAGTTTAGATATATCATCTTTGGAAATAATTTGCTTTTGCTTTTTATTATTTTTTCTATGGAAATTTTTTATTATCACCAGCATCTCTGGTATGGTATAAAACCAACCTTTCTTGCTATTAATTACTCTTCTCTTATTTCCGGTGCTCTGGGAAGTTTTATTATTGCTAGCTTGATTTTTTTCTCAAATGATTTTTTGCAAAAGAGAGCTAAGCTCCTGCAAATAATTTTTTATATTATGGCTATTTCTCTGGGATATTTTCTTGCACTTTTTTTCTGTTCACGACTCGGTTATGGCTTTTGGGGCATACCTCATCCAAACATAGAAAAAATCTATTCAAGCTGGCTCAATGCCCTTGCCAGAAACGCAGTTAATCCGTCAAGATTGTTTTTATCACTCTCAAGACCCTTTGGAAAAAACTGGGTAGAGCTTTTTAACATCATCATTTATGTATTTATTTTGCAAGGAGTGGTTTTATGGCTTTATAACTGGTATGCAAAGAGGCTATTTAAGCTTCGCTCTTCTGCTTTTTTTAGCTGGCTTTTTGGGTTTATTCTTCTTGTTGTGATGATGATTCAACTTAACTATCGCATTCGTGATTGGGGCTGGGACATTAATTTATGGAAAGCTACCATTAGAGAAAATCCCCTCTCTTTCACTGCTTGGAACAATCTTGGAAGAGCTTATCTGAAAATCCGCAAAAAATATGCTTTGGCAAGGGCTTGCTTTATTATGGCACATTCTCTCAAGCCTTGGCGAATAGAGCCTTTGATGAATCTTGGGAATTTAATGCTTTGGCAAAACAGGCTTGATGAAAGCGAGCATTATTACCGATGGGTGATTAAACTTAACCCTTTTTATTATCCTGCGAGAATCAATATCGGCAATTGTCTGGTAATGAAGGGCGAGCTTAAAAAAGCAATCAAGGAGTATTTAGAAGCCCTGCGCATAAAACCGGATTCTTTTCAGGCATCTTATAACCTTGCTTGGTGCTTTTACCAGCTAGGAGATTTAAAGCAGGCATATTTTTATTGCCAGAAAGCTCTTTCTCTTGCGCCCAATCATCAGCCAAGCAAAGCTCTTCTTTTTCAAATAGAAAAAGCCCTTGCTCAGCCTTCTCGCCAATAAAGATAGCGTGGCTTGGAGCTTCCGGGAACAATCATCATAACCGCTTCTATTGTGTAATTAACTCCAGATGAAGTAAGGGCACTGGAAAGAATGTGATAGTATCTGGTTTGGGGCATATCCGCATTTAGCTTAAAGTTAAAAAGCTGGTTCTTTATCTCATCTGGAATCTGGCGATTTTTTAAAAACCCGTTCTCGTCAATACCGCTTTCTATAATCTCCTGAGCATATCCCAGTGCTTCTTCCTCATCTATTGTCGGATTATCTCCTTGATAACTCGTCCCTCTAATAAGCGCATAAACCACTGCTAGCGGTGCTAAATTAATATTTACCTTTTCTAAAAAATTCTCACCATCAGTTGATAAAGGATAAATCGTGAAAAAATCCTTGAGTGCATAATAAATTTCCTCATTAATCCCTGGAATCATTCTCAATTCACTTACTGAATCCATTGGACCGTTTTTATTAGAATAAATCCTGTCGCCGTCCTGATAGTATTCATTAAAGTCATGGTCAAATCTTCCGGACACTTCTCCCCAGTCCAGCCAATCAATAATAAGCTCAACCAAACCATCAATCTCCTCATCGCTTACATCAAAGCCGAGCTCATTAAGCCTGAATTTGATTAACTCGCTCACAATATGCTTGTAATCAGTGTATTCTTCTGCGCCCTCTCCTCCCATAGATTTTTTTACCAGAGCGTTGAGGTTCAGGCGGGCAGTTTCATCTGATATCTCCAAATGGATAGTATCTTCTTCAATAGGCCAATCTAAAACCAGCTTCCATTCCCCGCACTCTCCGCCAAGGCTCTGCTCGCTCTCCCTTTCCTGCTTTTGAAAGCCAAACAAGCCCTGCACACTATAGCAGGTGCATTCAAAAAGATTGATAAACTGGTTCTGAAAATTACCACGATAGTTCCTGGTAAAGGGCGCTGAATGAAGCAATAATCCCTCTGCTGAGCTCAACCCTGCCTCTGCCAAAAACCTTGCCCGAACCTGCTCGGTTTGATTAAAAGTCAAATAAGTGTTAAGCCGAGCACGATACAAAAAATCGCTCACCAAAATAGAAAAAAATGCCAGAAAAACCAGCACTAAAACAAGAGCTATGCCTTCTTCTTTATCTTTCCTGCGCCTGCTCACAAACATCTTCCAATGCCTGCTGTTCGTATTCACAAGTAGAATTGGTAAGATAAAGCGGGATAAAAAGACACCAATCTTCTTCATTCTCTCCACATCCCAATCCCAGTTTTACTATAACCGCACAGGGAAGTTGATATGCCCGCTCTGCTAGCTTCCACTCCTGCGCCAGCTCTCCATCAGAAGTAAGGTAATAAAGCTGGAACCTGCTAACCTCATAAGCAATCGGATATACCACTCCACCCTCTACCTCAAAGCTGTCATTAATCACTCCGCCTTCTCGCAGATATAAAATTCGGCATTGTTCACCGTTTTCAAGAGATGGGTCTGGTTTGGTGAAAAGGGTCATTTCAATTAAATCTGATTCTTTGGCATCAATCCTATAAGTTCGGTGAGCAAGAGAAGCAAAAGTAATCGCATCAAAAGGCTCGCCTGAGCGCTCTAAATCCATACCATCACAAACAGCCAATTGAAGACGGGAACTGGTAAAAGGAACATAGGTAGCGCTCAGCACTTGCCGGATTCTAGTCAGAGCAAGCTCACGCATTCTTAGTTTTTCCATTGCCTGCTCTGCTCTGTCCTGCGCCCTTGTCCAGCTGGAAAAAGCCAGAAAAACACTTCCCACCACCAATGCAGTTACGGTTAAAGCAACAAGAAGCTCAAGCAAGGTAAAGGCTTTTTTGTTCATTTTGCTAAAAGGCTAGTTAATTTTAATTCTTTGGTCTGCCCGGCTTCTGTCCAGCTTACTGTCAGCACCACCAGCATTGTTTTGAGACCGGGAATCTGTGTTTCTAAAAGCTCCAGTTCAGGAAGTTTCTGATATTCTATCTTCCAGTGAAATTCAGGATATTCTGGCGCAAAATCTCCCTCCCGCTCTATCTCCAGCTCTGGAATTCTTTCCAGTTTAAGCTCTTCCAGTTTATTAATGGCAAGCTGGCGGGCAATTTGAAGGTTTTGTGCTCGCTCTATATTTCCCAGCGCAGAGATTACCCCGCCAAGCAGAGGCACCAAAAACATTGCCAGAAGCACGCAGGCAAGCAAAACCTCAAGGAGAGTAAATGCTTTATCTTTGCTCCTCATAATCTTTAAACTCCACCCTTCCAGCAAATATCTCTACCTCGCCTGTTAGCGGTTGAGTGAAAAGAGTGAAGCTGTTTCCTGAGGTATCGGTTATGAAAATTCTTGCTGGCTCAACATATCCAAAGGGAGTGAAATAAAGATAATCTTCTCCTGCTCCTGCAATTTTTCGGTCAGGAGTTTCAAATTCCTGAATTGTCACCTCAGGAGCAAGGCAATGCCTTTGCAAAAGCGGATTTTGGACAGGCTCGTATCTATCTGCCTGCCTTTGCTGTGGCTCAATGCATTGCTCATCTAGATTAATCGCCAATCTGTAATTGGTCTTTTCTAAAACAGAAAGGTCATAGCAGGCTTGAATTAAGCTTCTAATTCTTCTTGCCTCGCTCCTTAGCTGAGCCAGACCTATTGAGCTTAATCTGGGAATAATCAAAGCAGATAGCATTCCAATTATCGCAAGAACCACAATAAGCTCAAGCAGAGTAAACCCGCTTTTTGGTTGTTCAAAATGCCTCATCTTCCAAGTGCCAGCTTTCTATGTCCGCAGCAGGACCTTCTCCGCCATCCATTCCATCTGCTCCATAAGATTCAATTGTGTAATCTTCTCCATTCAATCCAGGGCTAAAATACACATAAGGATTTCCCCAAGGGTCAAGCGGGATTTTCTTGCTTTTAAGATATCCTCCGGGCGGATAGTTCTTGGGAATAGGCGGGATGGTGGGTTTTTTAACCAGCGCTTCTAATCCCTGTTCTGTTGTGGGATAAATTCCATTATCCAGCCGATACTGCTCCAGCGCTGTCATCAAATTCCTAATCTGAGCAACTGCTATTTTTCGCTTGGCTCTTTCCATTCGCTGAAAAACCCTTACTCCAACAAGAGCCATCAGCATTCCGATAATCACCACCACAACCATAATCTCAATAAGAGTAAATGCTCTTTCTTTTTTTCGCTCCTTTTTCATCTTCTCACCTCCTTTATCAGCCAATCGCTTGGGTAAGCTCAAGAATGGGAAGAATAAAGGAAACAATTATTAACCCAATTACAATCGCGATCAGGATAATCATTATTGGCTCAAGTATTTTTATCAAGCCGTTAATTGCGTTTTCTACCTCTCTTTCAAAAGCCTGTCCTGCTTTTTCCAGCATAAATTCCAGCTCGCCTGACTGCTCGCCCGAAGCAATCATCTGAATGACAAAAGGCGGAAAAACTCCACTTGCTTTAAGCGGTCCTGCTATGCTTGCGCCCTCAGTGATATTCTCCCGTGCCTGAGCAATTGCCCTGGCAAAAATGTAATTATTAACCACCTTCTCCACAATGCCCAGACTTTTTAAAATAGGTATCCCACTTTGCAGGAGCGTGCTTAGCGTGCGGGCAAATCTGGCAACAGCAACTTTTCTAAAAAGCTCACCAATAATGGGCAGTTTAAGCAAAAAGCTATCCCACTTCTCTTTACCTTGCTCGGTTTTTTTCCACCTTCTAAATCCAAAATATCCGGCAATGAAAAAGATAAAAATAATCCAAAGATACTTGCGTAAAAATGCGCTTAAAGAAATCATCATTCTTGTGATTAAAGGAAGTGCCTGATGAGTCTCTTCAAAAAGCGCGCTTATTTTGGGAATAACATAAGTGAACATCACCAGCATAACCAGAATTCCAAAGCTGAGAACCAGTGCAGGATAAAGCATAGCAAAAAGAACCTGATAGCGAAGCTGAGATTGGCTTTCTGTGAAATCCGCAAGCCTTTCCAGCACAATCTCCAGCGCACCGCTTTGCTCACCTGCCTGAACCATATTGACATAAAATTCACTGAAAATCTTAGGATACTGAGCAAGCGCCTCGGCAAAGCTCGCACCTTCATTAACAAGCTCTTTTACCTCTGCTATAACCTTTTTTAAGTGGGGATTGGCTATCTGCTCGGTGAGCGCAGAAAGCGCCTGCACCAAAGGCAGACCAGCACCTACCAGTGTGGCAAGCTGGCGGGTCATAACCGCAAGCTCTGTGGCACCTACCCGCTCTCCGAGCCAAGGCAGACGAAATCTTCTTGCCCTTTCCCGCTCCTCGCTCAGCGTTATCTCAATAGGGAAAATATCCATCTTCTTCAGCTTTTGAACAGCAGACTTGGGACTGTCCGCATCAATCAAACCGCTAACCTTCCTGCTCCTTGCGTCCAAACCTCTATATTGATAAACAGGCATTTTCTTTTCACCTCAAAATGCTCTCTCTTGCAAAGCAGGCTCTTTACAAACCTGCGCAAACAAATTCAAGCCCATCAAACAATATCTTCTTGAGTAACCCTCATCACTTCAGCAATAGATGTTATTCCCTGCGATGCTTTTCGCATAGCATCCTCACGCAGAGTAAGCATTCCTTTTTCACGAGCCAGCTGTTTGATTTCATTGGAATCTGCCCGGCGGTTTATCATCTGCCGAATATCATCGTCCACAAGCAGAAGCTCATAAATTCCTGTCCTTCCCACATAACCTGTATTTAGGCATTTGGGACATCCAACCGCCCGATAAAATTTAGCCCCTTCCATCCAGCGCTCCCCACCCAAAGAGCGGATAAGCTCAGGCGAAGGATTATCTGGCTCTTTACATTCATCACAAAGCACCCTAACTAGCCTCTGGGCAAGAATTGCCAGCACCGATGAGGAAATCAAAAACGGCTCTATGCCCATATCAATCAATCTGGTAATGGCGCTGGGAGCATCATTGGTATGAAGGGTGGAGAAAACCAAATGACCAGTAAGAGATGCCTGAATAGCTATCTCTGCGGTCTCGGTATCGCGAATCTCTCCTACCAAAATCACATCTGGGTCTTGCCGGACAATAGAGCGAAGCCCATTGGCAAAAGTAAGGTTGATTTTGGGATTCACCTGAATCTGACCAATCCCAGGAAGCTGATACTCTATTGGGTCCTCAATAGTGATTATGTTTTTATCCGGAGTATTTATTTTCTGAAGCGCTGCATACAAGGTTGTGGTCTTACCTGAACCTGTGGGACCGGTAACCAAAATAATCCCATGGCTGTGATGAATCAGGTCATACATTGTTTTTAAATTTTCTGGAGAAAACCCCAGCTCTTCCAGCTGGAGCATAACCTGGCTTCTATCCAAAAGCCTCATCACAATGCGCTCGCCAAAGGCAGTGGGAAGGGTGCTCAAGCGGATGTCAATATCTCTACCCGCAATCTTTATCCTGATTCTTCCGTCTTGCGGAAGGCGCTTTTCAGCAATGTTCAGCCCGCCCATAATTTTAATCCTGCTGGTGATTGAGC